>NZ_JBHTMU010000047.1:0-29245 GCF_042679605.1 Litorisediminicola beolgyonensis | reverse complement strand
GGGGAAGAAGGCGGCGTCGAGCGCGGCGGCATCCTCGGCGAAGCGCGCCGCGATCCGCGTCGCCAGCGCCCGGTCGAGCGCGAGCTTCTCGCCGCCCATCCCGCCACCCCGGTTGCAGAGCCCGGCCATCTCGCCGCCGAGCGCGGTCTTGACCTCCTGCGGGATTCCCGCCGCATCGAGCCGCTGTTGCAGCAGCATCACCCCGGCAAGCGCGGGCCGTGTCAGAGTCTCGTTCTGGGCCGCACCAGCGGTGATCTCGATATCCGTCCGGCCCGTCGCGGTTTCGAGGAAGTCGCGCACCGCGTCGCCGCCCGAAAGCCGCGCGCGGTCGAAGAGCCTCAGCGTGAAGCGGTCGCCGAACGTGTCGCGCCAGGCCAGGAAACGGGGCGCGCAGTTGAGGATGCGCCCGGTCTGGACATGGGCGAGATAGGCGGCGCCATCGCCTTGGAAATGGCCGGTCTTGCAGCTCTGGGCGTAGCCCGAGAGGAAATGCGCCGCATGCGGGCGGACATAGGCGATCACCCGCGCGCTCTCGGCGTGTTCGGGCAGGAAGCGGCGCAGCGCCTCGTAAAGCGCTTTCGGATCGACCCCCCAGAACTGTTCGGCCGACACCACGGCCAGGTCGGCCTCGCTGGCGGCGATCTGCCGGGCGAGCGCGGTGAAGCGGGGCTCGAGCTTGGCGCGCTGCTTGGCTTTGCGCAGTGTGTTGGCGAGCGGGTAATCGTTGAGCTGGGCGCGCGGCATCATCGTCAGCCCCGGCGCTTGCCAGGCCCCGTCCATCAGGACCCGCTGGATCGAGCTGGTGCCGGTCTTCGGGTCGCCGATATGGATCACCAGGCGCGGGCTCATAGCAGCCGCTCCAGCGACAGGCGCGGCAGCCGCAGCCCGGTCAAGAAGGGCCGCGCGGTCTCGGGGCAGGCGGCAAGGCGCCCGGGGGTCTGGAGCTGGGCCAGTGCGGCGCGGGCGGCCTCCATCTCGGGGAGGGGCGCGGTGTCGGTCATCCGGTCGATCTCCTGAAAGAAGCGGGGGCGGTCCACCAGCCCGTCGAGCCAGCGCGCGACGGGGGCGAACTCGCGGGCGAGCCAGCGGCGGCGGCGGGCACCGATCATCTCGATTTCGCGCGAGGGCGGCAGATCGAGCGCGGGGCCGGTCTCCTCGAGGAACTTCCGCAACGTCTTGGCGGGTCCCGGGGGCAGCGCGTGATTGCCGCGGCGGGCGATCTCGGCCAGGGCGCGGTGCAGCCCGAGATTGCGGTCGGGCGGCGACGGCAGGTCGGGCGGGATCGGCAGGCGCGAGGCGGCGAGAAAGGCCGGGACCGAACCGCCCGCTTCGCGCACCTCGGCATAGTCCGACAGGACCATCGCCTCTGTCCCGAACGTGTCGATCCAGGGCGCGAGAAACCGGCGGTAATCGAGATGGATGCTGCCCGCGTAGTCGCGGATGGCGCGGCTCGCCAAGCGCCCGGTCCGGTCGCCGATCTTCAGCCGATGGACATGCCAGGAGATCAGGTAGTCGTCGGGACGGCGGAGCGTGCAGAGCCAGCGGACGGGGCCACGGGTGAACCGCGCCTTCAGATCGGCGACGAGCGCGGGGTCGTGGCGGCCGAAGCGGCCGAAGATCTCGGCGCAGTAGAGCAGTGTCCGGGGCGCGGTCTCGGCGATCTGGCGCTCGATCAGGGCGGCGATCTCCTCCGAGGCCGGTGTGCCCTCGAACCGCCCCGGCAGGCGCTGCATATGCCCGCCTTCGACCAGCATCCGGTAGGCGAGCGCGTTGTGCGGCGCGAGAATGCCGAAGCGGCCCAGATCGGCGCCGCGCCGCTCGCCCGCGATCAGCGCGCGGTTATGGGCGAGCCCCTCGGGCGAGGTCGCGGGATAGAGGATGCCCGCCTTTTCCAGGGCGCCGACATGGGTTGCCAGATGCGCCTGCAGCGAGGTGCTGCCGACCTTCATGTGACCCATGAAGAGCACGGTCTCGAGGCTCATTTGAGCCCCAGCCGGTCGGTCCAGAACGCCTCGGAGGTGAGGCGGGGATAGGCGGCGCGCCAGTCGGCGACGAGCGCGGGGTAGCGGCGCAGGAGCGTCAGCGTGCGCCCTGCGAGACGCAGGCCCTCGCGCCAGGCGCGGGCCTTGGAATGGCGCACCGTATAGGCGCGGCCCCGGTCGCGGGAGAGATAGGTGATCTCGGCCGCGCCCCAGGCCGCCCGCAGCCAGCCGCGGTCGTCGGCCTCGATGGTGATGCGGTTGCCGATGAGGGCGAAGCCCGGCAGCAGGTGGCCGTTCAGCGTCAGTTTCGAGAGCGCCCGCATCGGCCAGGAATGCGGATCGAGCCGGATCCGGTCGGGGCGCGGCGGGGACGGCGCCGCCCCCCAGGTCTCGGTGCCGGTCAGCGCCGCGATCCGGGCCCGGCGCTCGGAGAGATCGCCCTGGGCGGCCACGGCCTCGGGTCCGGCGAGCACGTCGTCGAGCGCGAGGCTGAGCGCCGCCAGCGAGTCGTAATGCATCCTGAGCCCGCAGCGCATCGCGAAGGAGGCGATCACCCTGGCCAGCGCCAGGCGGCTGACCGCCAGCCGGGGCAGGCTCAGGTGATGCGCGAGATGGCTGCGCAGGTCGAGATACCAGGTCAGCGGGCTTTCCTTGTCGGTGAAGTTCTCTTGGAACGCGGCGACGCCGGGCAGGGTTACGCGGCGGAAATCGTTGGCGAGGCTGAAGCTGACATCGTCGCCCCGCACGAAGAAGGGGAAGGGCAGATGGATGACCGCGGCCAGCGGGAAGGCAAAGAACCACCAGCCGCTGTAGACCTGTGCCGGATCGGGCCGGGCGGCGCGGGCCTCGAGTTCGCGGGCCTCCTCGGGATCGGCGAGATCGGTGCCCATGCCGATGGCCCGGCAGGTGAGATGGAAGCGGGCGCCGTTCTCCCAGAGGACGGCGGGCCGCGCGGCGTCGATCATCGCGCCCGAGACCGCGGTCTCGTCGGCCTCGGCATAGGCGAGAAGCGCCAGGGTGCGGCGCAGCGCCTCGGGGTGGAAGACCGCGTCGTCATCCATGAAAAGCGCGTGGCTGGCGCCCCGGGCGCGCGCCTCCAGGAGACCGCGGGCGAAGCCGCCCGACCCGCCCAGGTTGGGGCTGTGGCGCAGCGACAGGCGGGGGCCCTCGCGGGGCGGCAGCGTTCCGCCGTTATCGGTGACGATCACCTGCACGCGCGGCTCGTCTCCGAAACTCTCGGCCAGGCGCGCGAGCGTGGCCTCGGTCTCGGCCTCGCGGCGATAGGTGGTGATGCAGAGCGCCAGGTCGGGTGTGCGGCGCGGCGCGTCGGCGGTTTCCCAGCGCGCCGCGTCGAGCCGGGCGGCGGTGTCGCCCGTGCGGATCTCGAACCAGAGCGTGCCGGGCGCCTTTGCCGGATCGGGGCAGGGCAGGCGGCAGGGCCCCTCCGAGAGATCGCAGGCCTGGGTCAGGCACCGGATCGCGGGCCCGTCGGCGGGCGTGGCGAAGAGCGCGACCTCGACCTCGCCCTGGCCCTCGAGCGTGAGTTGCAGTTGGTTCAAGGGCGCCACCCGCGCCCAGGTATCGGCGTTGAAAAGGTTCATCCAGCTGTCGAAGGCCGCCCCCGCGCCGGGCCCGAAATCGAGCCCGCCCCCGCTTGGAACCGGGGCCGCCGCCCCGGGCAGGGGCCGCAGGCACAGCCCCGGCGCGTCGGGCAGACCGGCGACGGGCAGGATCAGCGATTGCAGCACCGTGGCCTTTGCCGCGGTCTTGCCCGAGGAGGTCCGGACCAGCCGCTTCTCATGGGCGTTGCGGATCATCTCGGAGACCATCGGGGCGACCTCCTCGCGCATCAGCGTCGCGCTGTCGGAGGGCAGATCGGCGGCGGGCTCGGGATGGAAGCGGGCGATGCGCGCGGAGAGCTCGGGCGAGGCATGTTCCGGTCCGGCCAGGGTGTCGTCGGAATGCTTGAGCCCGAAGCGCAGGAACGGGCCGACATAGCCCTCGATCAGGCTGGCGCTGTCGGCGGGCAGGGCGAGATCGGCCAGGGGGGCGTCGGCGGGCGGCAGCGGGTCGAAGAACAGCGTCTCGCGGTCAAAATAGCGCTCGGCCACGGCGGCATTGCCGGGCGCGAAACTCTCCATCAGCCGCGCGCGCTCCTCGGGGTCGAGCAGCAGCGTCGAGGGCTTGCCCTCCTGCTTGGAGACGTTGTTCACATGCGCGCAGAGCCGGGTCAGCACGTTGCGGTAGCCGGTCTCGGCCTCGTCGAGCGGCAGCTGGCGCATGAACTCGGTGGTCTTGGGCGTGAAACTCGGGTTCATGTGACTGGGCGGCTTCAGCCCCTCGGGGTCGATCCCGGTGAGGCGGAAGAAGGCGGTGACCGGCCCTTCGGGCATCTGGCCCTTCTCGTAGACCTGCGGACGGATCGCCTCGGGTCCGAAGATCCGTTCGAGCTTGCCCAGGAAGCGGTCGTAATCGATCCAGTGGAAGCGCCCGCGCTCGGCCATGAACTCGGGGAAGGTGCAATGGCTGAGGGGCTTTTGCCACTGCCATTTGACGTTCTGGAAGTACCAGCTTTCGAGCCAGAGATCCTGGCGGCGCAGCGTGTAGACGATCTCGACGTCGAAATGATCCCGGAACGCGCCGAGAACCGACAGATCGCGGCGGGTGCAGATATCCTCGTCGCTCAGGATCAGCGTGTCGATCGGCTGGCGGGAGCGGTCGGCCATCTCGGCCAGCTCCTGCGCCACGGCGGACACCTGGCGGTCGCCGGAGAAGAGCGCGTTGAACAGCTTCAGATGGCGCCGCGCCTTGTAGGGATAGAGCACGCCGCGCTTGGCCAGTGCGCCGGAATTGGCGTTCAGGCAGGCCTGTAGCGATGTCGTCGCCGTGCGATGGGCGCCGATATGGAGAATAAGCCTGCGTGTCACCTTCGCCTCGTCCCGGGGCCGGGGATCGGGCGACTGATAGTGACTCCGCCAGGAGGTTTCAACGTCCGGGCGACGCGAAGACGCCCGGACGGCGGATCAGGCGAAGAGGATGTCCTGGGCGAGGTCGTTCAGATCGTCGACGCCCTTGATCGTCACCACGTCGCCATGGCCGAAATCGAGCACCGCGTCGCCGCGATGGATGTCGCCGAACTCGGCCACGACATCGCGGGCGCTCATCCGTCCCGACCAGAGATCGGCGTCGAGCATCAGCGTGTCCTCGTTGAGGTCGAAGCCCTTGAAGGTGTCGCGACCGGACGTGAAGATGAAGGTGTCGGCGCCGCGCCCACCCTTGAGCATGTCGTTGCCCGCGCCGCCCGAGAGCGTATCGCCGCCGCCGCCGCCCTTGATCTTGTCATCGCCGTCGCCGCCCGCGAGCGTGTCGCGTCCGCGCTTTCCGACCAGGGTGTTGTCGCCGGAATTGCCGGTCAGGTCGTTGGCGCCCTTGCGGCCCTTCAGCACCAGGTCCTCGATCCCGAGCATGATCGCGTGCTGCGCGTCGCCGGTGAGCTTGAGGCTGACCGAGGTGGCCAGGGTCTCGCCGTCGATCAGGTCGATCTTGGCGTTGCCGGCGCGTTCGAGGATCAGGAGCTGGTAAGTGTTGCCGCCGCTCTCGATGGTGACCCATTCCTTCTGGCCGTCCGCGCCGAGCGAAAGCGTGTAGCCGCCCGCGTCCTCGGAGCGGGTGCCGCGGCTCCCGGCGCTGACGCGCACGCCGCTTTCGCCTTCTCCGACCGAATAGAAATCGTCGCCGTCGCGGTCGTCGTAGACCACGCCGGTGACGAAGCGCGTGTCGCCCGAGCGGGCGTAGTTCTGCGTCGCCACCGCGGTGTCGTAGCCGACATAGTCGCCGACCTCGACGGCATTGCCGACCTCGCGCACGCTGCCCGAGAGCATGTTGGCGCGGTGGCCGTCGCTCTCGAACAGGTTGGCGTGCATGATGTAGACCGATTTCTCGACATCGAGCGCGCCGGTCGAGCCGCGCAGCGCGAGGTTCTCGGCCCAGGCGGTGCGGCCGGAAAACTCGTAGCCCGCATCCACCATGCGCTCGCGCGCGTTCGAGCCGCCCGCCCCGGTATGGCTGAAGATGTCCTCGTCGAGGATCCAGTCGGAATGGGCGCGCGCGGCCTCCGCGAGCGTGTCGTTATGGACCACCGGGTCCAGCGGGCCCGATGGCAGGTCGTCGGGGATGTCGCCGGACGACAGTGTTCCCTCGGTCCCCCCAGACCGGGCGCTGGCCAGGCGCTCCACCTCTCCGACCGGGTCCAGACGGGCGCGGTTGATCAGTTCGAGCAGCAGTTGCTCCTCTGCGGATAATGCCATGAAGGCTCCCTCGAGTCGCTGAGCAGATGCTGGCGACCCTGCCGGGGCGGTGCGGCGGTTCTGGGGAGCGGAGGTGGAGACTTTGCGGCCCCGTGGGAGCCGGAGCGGCAGGAACGTGGCGCCGATGTGAAAATCGCGAAGATCTCGGGCGCGACAGATTCGGGCAGGCGCGCCACAATTGCCCCGATCTCGCCATGGTGAAATGTGGCAGCCTTGTGCACATTTTCACCAATCCCGCGATATCTGGTGGGACTGTTGCCGGATCCCGGATGAATTGTGGCGGGAATGTGGCGCAATTTCAGCAAATTGCGGCCAAATCTTAAAATCATTTTGGCAAAGCCCGCTGGCTGAGTAATCTGCCCGAGCGGAAATCTGCCGGATTTTTTTTTCCAAGCCCCCCGGTGCTCCGCCCCGGTTCCTGCTGGCCGGGATCATTAGTTGAAAGGTTCGATATGCTGCCCCCGCATATGGCGTCCTGCCGTCCCGTTGTCCTGTCCAATTCCACCATCATCGCGCTGGCCGAGGCCCGCTCCGAGACGACCCGCAGGACGCGCGGACGAAGCCGCCACATCGCGGGTCTCTGGGCAACGCTTCTGGCGGCGCTTTTCGTCGTCCTGGCGGGGCAGGCGGGGGCGCAGGCGACCGACTACCTGGTCGCGGGCAACGGCAGCTGCGTCTCCAACGATGTGCGGCCGGTGGTGGGCAATGTCACCGTCATCGATATCTGCGACGGCTCCGCGGGGGACACCGTCACCGTCGATTTCGGCCTGAACCTGATCAACGGCACCAATACCACGCGCTACGACATTCTCTTCGGCTTCTCCGACGGGCTTGTCGGCGGCACGCCGCATGTGGTGACCTCGTCCTGCGCGCTGGAAAGCCCCGCCGCCGGGACCACCGCGCTCTTCAACCAGGACGGCCAGGCGGATTGCTACGACCTGAACGGCAGTGCCAGCCAGTCGCTGACCAGCTCGGCCACCTTCCAGTGCGACGAGATCGGCGATGCGGCGACGCTCGAACTCAGCCCGATCACCGGCTGGAGCGTGAACAATTCCAACCTGCTCACCGGCTCCGACCCCATCTCGGGGCCGAAATGCTTCGTCGAGCCCAGCACCGTCACCATCCCGCTCGGCGCCAAGATCAACCTGTCCAAGATCTCGCTCGGCGGCACCGGGGCCTTCGGCTTCGGCTTCACCGGCACCGGCATCGATCAGACCACGATCGTCACCGCCACCGCCGGCGTGGCGACGGATTCCGGCGCCAATATCCGTCCGAACTCCTACAGCGCGGCTGCGAATGGCGGTGCGGGCGGGTATACGGCCCCGGTGGTGATCACCGAGGCGGTGCCGAACGGCTGGTCGCTGACCGGCATCTCCTGCGAGGATGCCGCCGCTCCGGGCACCGAGATCGGCACGTTCGATGCGGCCTCCGCCAGCTACACCATCCCCGCCGCCGCCCTGGCGGTGGACCAGACCATCAACTGTACCGCCACCAACGACAACCGCGGCACCATCGAGATCACCAAGATCGTGAACGATGGCGGCACCGGGCTCGGCGAGGCTGCCAGCACCTGGGGTGTCGGCTACGTCAACAGCTCCGACAGCTCGATCACCGGCAGCGCCAATGGCACCATCACCGCGCTGGTGCCCGCGGGCAGCTACAACCTTCGCGAAGTGCTGGTCGGCGGGCTCGGCTACGCCTATGACGCCGTGGTCAATTGCGGCAGCGCCCAGGCCTCGGTGCCGGTCGTCTCGAACGGTGCGGTCTTCACCGTCGGCTCGGCCTCGGTGACCGCCGGGACCACCACCTCCTGTACCATCACCAACACGCTGCGCACCGCGACGCTGACCGTCCAGAAGAACGTCGCGAACGGCGGCGCCCTGGGCACGCTGGCCGCGGCCGCCGACTGGACCGTGGCCTATGACGGCCCGGACGGCAATGACGGCTCGGGCGCGGGCTCGGTCGGCCCGGTGACGGTGCCGGTGGGCGCCTACACGCTCAGCGAGACCGAGCTCTCGGTGCCCGCGGGGCTGAGCTACTCCCGGACCGGTCTTGCCTGTACGTCCGGCACGCTCAACGGCGACACCGTCACCCTGACCTCCGGGCAGACCGCGGTCTGTACCTTCACCAACACGCTCTCGACCGCGACGCTGACGCTCGAGAAGGCCGTGGTCGACACCAACGACATCGATCCGGCGGTCGATACCGACTGGGCGCTGACCTTCACCGGCCCCTCCGGCGCCACCGGCACCGATCCCGAGGGCGATCCCGAGGTCACCGGCGTCGTGGTTCCGGCGGGCGCCTACACGCTCTCCGAAACGGGCCCGACCAATTACGACCTGACCGCCATCGCCTGTACCGGCAGTGACAGCGACGGGCTCGACGGGCTGACCCTGGCCGATGGCGAGGCCGTCACCTGCGAGCTCGAGAACACCATCACCCAGGCGCGCCTGTCGGTGACCAAGGTCGTGGTCAATGCCAGCGGCGTGACCGTGCCCGGCGCCGATGCGTGGCGGATGGGCTATACCGGCTCCGAGAGTTTCAGCAAGCTCAGCACCGCGTCCGCGCCGATCTCCAACCTGGTCGCCCCGGGGCCCTACACCCTGACCGAGCAGCTCGGCGGCAACAGCCTCACCTATGATGTCGCGGTCTCCTGTTCCGGCGCGACCGCCACGCCCGTCGCCACCAGCGTGAGCGACGCGGCCACCAACTCGGTCGCGACCCTGACGCTCGCGGCGGGCGACGATGTCTCCTGTACCGTGACCAACACGCTCCGGACCGTCGACCTGACGCTGGTCAAGACCGTCGACAGCGGCGCGCTCACCGTCGGCACCACCGTGCCCGGCGACTGGGATCTGAGCTTCCAGGGCCCGGCCTCGGGCACCGTCTCGACCGGCACCACCACCATCGTTCCGGTGGGCGACTACACCTTCTCCGAGGCAAGCTCGGCCGCAGGCGCGGGCAATTACACGCTGGACAGCCTGAGCTGCAACGGCGCGGACGCGACCGGCGGCTACAGCGTCGCCGCCGACACCACCTGTACCTTCGCCAACGTCGCCAACGTGGCGCAGGTGACCCTGGTCAAGGCGGTCTCGGATGCCGGCATCCTGAACTCCGAGGTGCTGCCCGCCGACCAGTGGGAGCTGACCCTGGGCGGCGCCACCGGCACCAACGGCACCGCCAACGTCACCGATGTCCTGGTCGATCCGACCGCCGCGGTCACGCTCTCGGAAAGCGCCGGAGCACATGACCTGTCCTATTCCACCGGGCTCGCCTGCACCGGCGGCGGCTCGCTGGCCTATACCTCCGGCGCGACCTCGGGCGAGCTGACGGTCTCGGCGGGCGACAATGTCACCTGTACCTTCACCAACACGCTCGAGGCGGGCTCGCTTCAGCTGGTGAAATCGGTCCCGGCCAACAGCTTCGGCGTTGTCGCGGACGACTGGGATCTGCGCTTCGACGCGGTCGATGCCTCGAACAGCTTCGATATCACCGCGGCGGGCGATACCGGCGCCTATGACGTGCCCGCGGGCGACTACACCATCTCCGAGACCCTGACCGGCACCAGCGACGCCCATGCCACCTATGTGCTGACCTCGCTCGTCTGTACCGCCGACACCGCCGGGGACGTGCTTGATCTCTCGGGCAGCGTCGCGAGCCCGATCACCACCATTCCCGACATCACCGTGCCCGGGGCCAAGGATGTCGTCTGTACCTTCACCAACGAGACCAACGCCGCGCGCCTGACGCTGACCAAGGCCGTCACCGGCTCGGTCGATGCGGGCACCGTGCCGCCTGCCAGCTCCTGGACCATCGCCACCGCCTCCGGCCCGACCCCGATCTCGGGCGTGACCGGCAGCGGCGACGTGACCGACGTCCTGGTCTCGGCCGGCACCTACGACATCACCGAGAGCTTCGCCGCGAGCCTTCTGAGCTACGACGTGTCGCTCGCCTGCTCGGGCAACGCCACCGCCGAGACCGATCTCGGCGCCACCGTCACCACCGGCGGCACCGTCGGCAGCCTCACCATCGCCGCGGGCGAGACGGTGAGCTGCGAGATCACCAACGCGGTCGAGACCGCGACGCTGACGCTCGAGAAATTCGTCGCCGCCAACGCGCTCGGCGTCGAGGACACCGGCTGGGATCTGAGCTTCGACGGCCCCGGCAGCGCCGACCGCACCGGCGTGACCGGCACCACTCCGGTGAGCTCGGTCGTGGTCCCCGCGGGCGTCTACACGCTCGACGAGGTGCAGAACGCCTCGGCCACCGATGACGATTACGCGCTCTACGGGCTCGACAGCCTGGTCTGCGGCACCACCGACGTCACCAGCTCGAAAGAGGTGACCCTGGCCCAGGGCGACGACGTCACCTGCGTCTTCACCAACGCCGCCACCCAGGGCCGCCTGACCCTGGTCAAGACCGTCGATGACAGCTCGGTCGCCGCCGGGACCACCGTGCCCGCCGCCACCGCCTGGACGCTCTCGACCAGCGGCACCACCCCGATCTCGGGTGTCACCGGCACGGCCGACGTGACCAATGTTGCGGTGACCGCAGGCAGCTACACGATCTCCGAGGTGATCCCGGGCGGCGTGCTCGGCTACGATGCCGCGCTCTCCTGCACCGGCGCCGCGGGCGGCTTCACCGATGCCGGTGCCACCGTGACCGGCGCGGCCTCGGCCGATGTCGGCAGCGTCGAGGTCGGCGTCGGCGAGAACGTCGTCTGTACCATCGACAACACGCTCGAGACCGCGACGCTGACGCTGGTGAAATCCGTCGACAACGGCGATTTCGGCACCGCCGCGATCACCGACTGGGATCTGCGCTTTGACGGGCCCGGCGATGCCGGCGCTGTCGGCGAGACCGGCGCGACCGAGGTGACCTCGGTGGTGGTGCCCGCGGGTGCCTATACCCTGACCGAGGAAAACGGCCCGGCCAATTACACGCTCTCCTCGCTGGTCTGCACCGGCACCGACCAGAACGGCGCGGACGGACTGACGCTTCTCGATGACGAGACCGTCACCTGTACCTTCCAGAACGACATCACCGTGGCCCGCGTGACGCTGAACAAGGTGGTGAACAACCCCGCCTCGCTCGACGGCGTGGCGCTCGATGCCGACAGCTGGGCGCTGAGTGTCGATGGCGGCGCGGCGGGCAATAACGGCGACGCCTCGGTGACCGATGTCCTGGTCACCCCCGGCGATATCGCCCTGACCGAGAGCGCGGGCAGCCATGACCTGCTCTACAGCTCCGCGCTCTCCTGCTCGGGCGCCACGAACGGCCTCACCTATACCGCTGGCGCGACCTCGGGCCTGGTGGGTGTCGAGGCGGGCGACGATGTGGAATGTACCTTCGTCAACACGCTCCAGACCGCGACCCTGACGCTGGTCAAGGAGGTCGCCCCGAACGCGCTCGGCGTCACCGCCGACGGCTGGAACCTGACCTTCGACGGGCTCGCCAGCTCGGGCGTCGGCGCCACCGGCCAGACCGGCTCCGGCGCGGTCACCACCGTGACCATCCCGGCGGGCGATTATGCGCTCTCCGAGGCGCTGACCCCGGCGGTCGCAGGCGATATCGACTACCAGCAATACGGGATCGAGAGCCTGATCTGCGAGATCGACGGCAACGCGACCCCCGATCTCAAGAGCCTCTCGGCGCCGCAGCTGAGCGTCGCCGATGGCGAGACCGCGATCTGTACCTTCGTGAACGCGCCCAATACCGCCAAGGTGACCCTGGTCAAGACGCTCGACGTGCCGGCGGCCTATGCGGGCCTCGCCACGCCGGCGGGCGACTGGGTGCTGGAGGTCGGCACCAACAGCTTCACCTCGACCGCCTGGGCCAGCCAGAACATCTACCTGACCCCGGGCGATTACGATCTCTCCGAGGCCAATGACGGCGAGAGCTTCCTCTACGACGCGTCGATCTCCTGCACCAATGGCGACAGCAGCGCGTCGGCCAGCGGCACCCTGACCATCACCGATGGCCAGGTCGGCTCGGACATCACCTGTACCTTCGCCAACCGCCTCGAGACCGCGACCCTGACGCTGGTCAAGGAGGTCGAGAACGGCGCGGTGAGCACCGATGTCGACAGCGCCGCCGATTGGGACCTGACCTATGCGGGCCCCGAGGGCATCACCGGCACCGCCGCCACCGGTGGCGCGGATGTGACCTCGGTCCTGGTCCCGGCGGGCGATTTCAGCCTCTCCGAGCTTGGCACCGGCGCCAATGCGGATGCCTATGCGCTGAGCTCGCTCGTCTGCACCGGCGGAAGCGACGCCACGGGTGCGAACGGGCTGACCCTCGTCGATGGCGAGGATGTCACCTGTACCTTCGTCAACACGCTCCAGCGGGGTGAGCTGACCTTGGTCAAGGAGGTCGTCAACGACAATGGCGGCACCTTCGCCGAGGCCGATTTCACCCTGTCCTACAATGGCACCGCCGCGGTGCAGGGCACGCCGGTGCGCGTGGCGGCCGGGGATTACGTCCTGACCGAGGCGCTGGTCGACGGCTATACTCGCACCGGTCTCTCCTGCGTGATCGAAGGCGCGGGCGGCTCGTCCTTCGCCGGCGACACGCTGAGCCTCGTCTCGGGCGATGCGGCGGTCTGTACCTTCGTCAACGACGACGTGGCCCCGACCTATGACATGGTGAAATCGGCGAGCCCCGATCTCGCCACCGTGGGCGAGGTGCTGACCTTCTCCTTCGCGGTGACCAATGACGGGCCCTGGACGATCTCGAATATCGCGATCTCCGACCCGCTGCCGGGCCTCTCGGCGATATCCTGCCCCTCGGGTGCGAACCCGATCGCCAGCCTCGCGGCCGGCGCCACCGAGACCTGCACCGCCACCTACACGGTGACGCAGGAGGACGTGGACGGCGCGGGCGTGTCGGTCTCCGACGACCGCTGTGCCTCGGGCCGGGCGATCCAGAACTCGGCCACCTCCAGCGCCGAGGAAACCGACGGCACGCCGCTCACCGAGACCGATGACGGCAACAACGACGCCTATGTCTGTCTGCCGGGCGCCGAGCCGCTGATCACCGTCGAGAAAAGTGTCGACATCACCTCGATCCCGGCCTCCGAGGACGCGGTGGGCCAGGTGCTGACCTACACGATCGAGGTCCAGAACCCGGGCAACGTGACGCTCACGGACGTGACCCTGACGGATGTGCTGCGCACCGGCGCGGGCGTCGACATCAGTGCCGAGCTCACCGGACCGACGCTGGTCTCGGGCGACGACGGCAATGGCGATCTCGACGTGGGCGAGACCTGGACCTACGAGGCCACCCACACGGTGACCCAGGCCGATCTCGACAGCGGCCGCGTGGTCAACACCGTGCGCGTCGCCGCCGAGGCTCCCTCGGGCGCCGAGATCACCGACGGTCCGTCGCGCGCGGTCACCACGTTGGGACGGAGCTCCGATATCGCGCTCGAGAAGACCGGCACGCTCAACGACGATGACGGCGTGGCCGGGGTCTCGGCGGGAGACACGATCTCCTACGACTTCACCATCGAGAATACCGGCAACGTGACGCTGAGCGCCGTGACGCTAAGCGATCTCGTGGCGGGGGTGAGCCTGTCGGCCACCGATCTCGGCACGCTGGCACCCGGCGCCACGGCGACGGCCACCGGCAGCTACACGCTGACCCAGGCCGATATCGACGCGGGCAGCTTCACCAATACCGCCGAGGTCACCGGCACCGGGTCGGACGGCTCCACGCCGACGGACCAGGACGACGACGTCCGGACCCTGGGCCAGGTGTCGGGTATCGCGCTGGAGAAGACCGCCGATTACGACGGCTCGGACGCTGCGCAGGTCGGCGACGAGGTGAGCTATCTCTTCACCGTCGAGAACACCGGCAACGTGACGCTGACCGGCGTGACCCTGACCGACAGCCTGATCGAGGCGCAGGACGGCGTCCTGGCCACGCTCACCCTGACCGGCGGCGATGCCGACGATGACGGCGCGCTCGATGTCGGCGAGACCTGGACCTATGTCGGCGTCTACGCGCTGACCCAGGCCGATATCGACGCGGGCGAGGTGCTGAACTCCGCCACGGTCGCGGGCACGCCTCCGACCGGCGACCCGGTGACCGACGACGACGATGTCACCGTCGATCTGCCGCAGGGCCCCGAGCTCACGCTCGAGAAGTCCGGCCGCTTCAACGACGAGAACGACGATGGCTTCGCCGAGGCCGGCGAGACGGTGACCTATACCTTCACCGTCGAGAACACCGGCAACGTGACCGTCTCGAACATCGCGCTGACCGATGAGCTGATCACCGGTCTGACCAACCAGGTCGAGCTACGCGACATCGCCTATGTCTCGGGCGACGAGGGCGAGGATCGGGTGATCCGTGTCACCCAGGCGGGCGAGAGCCCCGAGATTTTCGTCTACACCGCGACCTATGCGCTGACCCAAGAGGACATCGAGGCGGGCATCGTCGAGAACGTGGCCGTGGTCACCGGTACCGATCCGAAGGACACCCCGGTCGAGGACGACTCCGACGATCCCGACACGCCCGAGGTCGACGACCCGACGGTCGAGATCCTGCCGGCCGAGCCCAAGTTCGACATCTCGGTCGAGGTGGCCGAGCCCGAGGTCACGGTCTCGCGCGAGGTCAATGCAGAGGATGGCACCACCACCCTGATCCCGCGCAACCAGGATGAGATCGACGCCGATCCCAGCGTCGCGCCGATCTGGTCCGAGCCGGACAGCCTGACCTACACGATCACCGTCCCGAATACCGGACAAATCACCCTGGTGAACCCGACCCTCGACTTCACGGTCGTGCAGTCCGGCGACGTCCTGGTGCCGAGCTTCCGGATCGATCCCGACGGTACCGTTCCGGATGCGGTCGTGAACCTGGTCCGCAGCGCGTCGCTGACAGGTGGCGACACCGATGGCGACGGCCAGCTCGATGTCGGCGAGATCTGGGAATATACGGTGGTGGTCATCATTACCGAGGATCTCGCGCGCCGCATCTCGCAGCCGGGCCGCGACCGGATCGACGGCATCGGCACCTTCGACGCCGACGACATCCGTCCCGACAGCGCGGGCCTCGACTCGCAGAGCGACGACGACACCACCGAGGTCATCATCGAACTCACCCAGGCCACCGGCGAGACCGAGCTTGCGATTACCAAGCGCGTGGTCGGCCGCGACACGGTGCGCCAAGGCGACGTGGTGACCTGGGAGATCGGGATCATCAACAGCGGCGAGACCGACGAGATCCTCGATGTGGTCGACAGCCTGCCCGGCGGGTTCCTCTATCGCGGCGGCAGCCTCGACGGGCTCGACGACGAGGGCCGCCTGGTCAGCCTCGACAATCTCAGCGTCGATGCGGGCGAGACCGTGACCTTCACCATCGACACGGTGGTGCTGGGGTCGACCCAGCCGGGCCTCTACACCAACCGCGTCACCATGGTTGACGACGAGGGCAACAGCTACTCGGCGCGCGCCACCGTGGTGGTCGGGCCGGAGCCGGTCTTCGACTGCGGCACGGTGATCGGCAAGGTCTTCGACGACGTGAACCAGAACGGCTACCAAGACGGTCCATCCTCGAAGATCGGCCTGGCCACCGACCGCGGTCCGGTGCCGGCGGGCATGGTCGTCGCCGACGACGTCTATGGCGGCGGCAAGGGCAAGGGGGCCAAGTACACCCCGCCGCCCGCACCGGTGCGCGACGAGAAGGGCATCCCCGGCGTCCGCCTGGTCACCGTCAAGGGCGAGATCATCACCACCGACGAGCATGGCCGCTTCCACGTGCCCTGCGCCGCCCTGCCGCGGGATATCGGGACGAACTTCACCCTGAAGCTCGACACCCGCTCGCTGCCCTCGGGCTATCGCCTGACCACCGAGAACCCGCGGGTGATCCGCCTGACCGCCGGCAAGATGACGAAGATGAACTTCGGCGCCACCATCTCCAAGCTGGTGCGAATCGATATCGCCGACAACGCCTTCGTCCCCGGCACCAACCAACCCAAGCCCGCCTTCGTGCAGGCGATGGGCCGCGCGGTGCCGAAATTCGCCGATATCCCGGTCACGGTGCGTATCTCCTACGTCGAAAAGGGAGAATCCGGCGCGACCATGGCCCGGCGGATGCGCGCGGTCGAAGGCGTGTTGCGCGGCTACTGGAAAACCCACGGGAAATACCGGCTCATGGTGGAAAAAACCGTGCAACATCCCCGCTAGGCGGTGTAGAACGGAAATCAACTATATCTTGAGAGCCGGAGCATTTTTATGGGCAGATTGACGATTGGGCTCAAGACTGGCGGCGCCCCCCTCGGGGGGCGTCTCGCAGCAGGGGTCGCGCTTGGCGCACTGGTTGCGGGCGGCGCTTTCGCGCAGCCCTTGTCGGTGGATTGCACGCTGATCGACGGGCGCCTGCCGGCCGATTGCGTGCAGCCCAATGCCGGGACCGTGGTGTCGATGCCCACCGGCGAGAACACCGAGATGGAGGTGTTCCAGAGCGATCTCGGCGACGAGGGCTTCTCGATCACCATCGACGCGCCGGAGCCCGGCGCCGAGCCGGTGCTGCTCGAGGGCAACGAGGCGCGGGTCAACGAGCTGCGCCGGGTCGACCGGGTGCTGGAGCAGGCCAATGTCGAGGTCCGCTTCGACGGGCTGAGCGTGGAGCCGCGGCTCGCGGTCTCGACCGCCGACATGCGCCGCACCTATCCCGCGGGCGCGCCGGTGACCTTCCGGACCTCGTCGAACTACCCCGCCTATATCCGCCGCGCCGAGCTGCGCGTCGCCGATGCCGCCAACCCCGGCCGGGTGCTGGCGGTGCTGCCGGTCAAGCCCAATGGCGAGGTCACCTGGACCATGCCCGGCTCCGGCACCGCCGACATGGTCTACGCGCTGCGCGTCTACGACGCCCGCGGCCGCTATGACGAGACCCGCCTCCTGCCCATCGCGCGCACCGGCTCGCGGCTCGCCGATCCCGCGCTCGACGGTCCCATCGTGGCCCCGGGCGAGGGCGACGACCTGACCCGCCGCCGCGCCATCCCGGTGACCGGCGGTGCGATCACCGTCTATTCCGACAGCGCCGCGCCGGGCACCTCCGTCACCGTCATGGGCGAGACCATCCCGGTCGATGCCTCGGGCGCCTTCGTGGTCCAGCGCATCCTGCCGCCGGGTATGCGCGACGTGCAGGTCGCCGTCGGCCCGCAGGTGATCGAGCGCCGGGTCGAGATCCCGGCCCAGGACTGGTTCTACGTGGCCACCGTCGATGTCACCCTCGGCAAGGAATGGGGCGATACCCAGGGCGAGGATGACAGCTACTCGATCGGCCGCGTCGCGGGCTATGCCAAGGGTCGCACTGCCTCGGGCTACGAGATCACCGCCGCCATCGACACCGACGAGCGCGACCTCGACGAGATCTTCGACGATCTCGACGAGCGCGAGCCGCTCAACCTCCTGCGCTCGATCCGCGCCGAGGATGTCTACCTGACCTTCGGCGACGACTCGACCATCGTCGAGGACGCGCCGACCTCCGGCAAGCTCTTCCTGCGCGTCCGCAAGGATGCCTCCGAGCTTCTCCTGGGCGATTTCAAGCTCGCCGACGAGGAGCTGTCGCTGGTGCGCTCGGACCGCACGCTCTACGGCGTCGCGGGCACCTACGAGTCGACCCAGCAGACCAGCCACGGCCAGCCGCGGGTGCGGCTCTCGGGCTACGCGGCCAGCCCCGACCGGCTGGCGCAGCGCGACGTGCTCGACGTGACCGGCGGCAGCTTCTACCAGCTCAGCCGCCAGGGCGTGATGAACGGCACCGCCACGGTGCTGGTCCAGTATCGCGACGAGACCTCGGGCCGGATCGTGCGCCAGACCCGTCTGGTCGAGGGCCGCGACTACGAGGTCAACTACTTCCAGGGCGTGGTGCAGCTGACCAACCCGATCTCGCAATATAGCGGCGACGGGCTGCTTTCGGACAGCCCGCTCGGCCGCTACGAGGCCGATCTCGTTGTGCAGTACGAATACGTCCCGCTCGGCGTCACCGATATCGAGGGTGAGAGCGTCGGCCTCCGCGCCGAGGGCTGGATCACCGACCAGGTGCGTCTGGGCTTCACCGCGCAGCGCGAAAGCACCGGGCTTGCCGACAACACGCTCTCGGGCGTCGACCTGCTCTGGCGCGCCTCGGACAACACCTATCTCTCGATCGAGCACGCCGAGAGCGAGGGGCCGGGCTTCGGCACCTCCACCTCGGCCGTGGGCGGCTTCGAGTTCGACGACATCGCCAGCGCCGGCCAGGACGATCTGACCGCCCGCGCCACCGAGGTCGAGATGGCTGCCGATCTGGGCGAGCTGACCGGCGGGCGTGTCACCGGCACGCTCTCGGGCTATTACGACAAGAAGGAAGAGGGCTTCGTCTCGGCCGATTACAATATCGGCACGGGCCAGGAGAGCTGGGGCCTCGCCGCGGATGTGGACCTGAGCGACCGCGCCTCGGTGATCGTCGCCCATGACCGGTTCGAGGACGATGACGGCGCCAGCCGCGAGGACACCCGCGTGGGCTTCGTCTACCAGATCAGCCAGGCCTGGGCGGCCGAGATGCAGGCGCTCAACACCAAGCGCGAGGACCCCGACGCCACCCGCGACGACGCCACCGGCGAGCGCACCGATGTGGGCCTGCGCCTGACCTACGAGCCGCGGCCCGACTACGCCGCCTGGCTCTTCGCCCAGGCCACGGTCGAGAGCTCCGGGGGTCTGCGCGACAACGACCGCTACGGGGTCGGCGCACGCACCCGCCTCACCGACAGCCTGAGCGCCGAGATGGAGGTCTCCGACGGCACCTCGGGCACCGGCGGCTATGCCAACCTGACCTACGAGCCCAATGCCGGGACGCAGTATTACCTGGGCTACCGGCTCGATCCCGAGCGCCAGCTCGAAAGCGGCTTCTCGGGCTCGGATGGCGGCACCTACGTGCTGGGCGCGCGCTCGAAGATCAACGAGGCGGTCACGCTTCGCGCCGAGAACAGCTACGATCTCTATGGCGACCGGCCCTCGCTCACCTCGGCCTATGGCGTCAGCTACACGCCCTCGGACCGCTGGGTGCTCGATGGCGGCATCATCTACGGCGAGCAGGATCGCGACGACGGCACCATCATCCGCCGCGGCCTGTCGCTCGGGGCGCATTACTCCGAAGGCGAGCGGCTGAAGGCGGGTATATCGGCGGAATACCGTGAGGACGACGCCGAGGATCTGCCCGATCTCGACGACCGCCACACCTGGGGCCTCTCGGCCTATGCGCGCTACAAGATCTCCGAGAACGCGCGGCTCCTGGCCAATCTCGATGCGCTGATCTCGGAAAGCGAGGGCGCCGAGGACGAGGACGACTACACCCGCGACGGCCGCTATATCGAGGCGAACCTGGGCTATGCCTACCGCCCGATCGACAACGACCGGTTCAACATGCTGTTCCGCTATACCTATCTCGAGGACCTGCCCGGTCCCGACCAGGTCGCGGTCTACGCGCTCGACGGTGACGAGGGCCTGCGCCAGAAGAGCCATATCCTCTCCTTCGACGCCAGCTACGACCTGACCCGGCAATGGACGCTGGGCGGCAAGTACGGCTACCGCAAGGCCGAGGTGGAAAGCGCCCGCGGCTCCGACGAGTTCTCGTCGAACACCGCGCATCTGGGCGTGCTCCGGCTGGACTACCACGTGGTCCATAACTGGGACGTGACCGCCGAGGTCCGGACCATGCGCTTCGAGGAGGCCGAGATCACCGAGACCGGCGGGCTCCTGGGCGTCTGGCGCCATTTCGGCAACAACGTGAAGGCGGGCGTGGGCTACCAGATCGGCGATGTGGACGACGACCTGCGCCGCATCGACGGCCGCAAGGAAGGTGCGTTCTTCAACGTGATCGCCAAGTTCTGACCGACGCCCCTGGGGGCAGGGACGGTCAAGGAGACCGGCTCGGGTGGGGACCCGGGCCGGTTTTTTCGTTGGCGACGTCGCGCAAGGTGCTAGGTTCTCCGCCAATACATATTTTTCCCCCTCCGGTTGCGGCCGGAGGTTCATATACGCGGATTTTCAGATGCCCCTTCTTGTCCCTCCCGACCCCGCCGCCTCGGCGCGCGCCGAAGCCCGTGTCGCGGTGATCCTGGGGCGGCCCGAGCGGTTCGAGGAGGTCTATTCCAAACCGGTGCGCGGCGGCGTGGTTCGGGTCTTTCGCGCCGAGATCGGCGGCGAGGCCCTGGCAATCAAGTCCGATCCCCGCCCCGAAATCGTGACCGAGCAATATCGGGCGCTGGAGCGGCTGCGCGCGGTGACCGGCGATTGCGTGGTGCCGCGGGGTCTCTGCCCCGAAGGCAGGTTCCTCGCCACCGGCTGGATCGACGCGCCGCTTCTGTCGGACCGCATGAGTGACCTCTCGGGGCGCGCGGCGCGTCTGACGCGGGCGGGCCGGTGGCTGCGTCGGCTGCACCACCGCACAAGGCGGGGCCGCGGGGGCGATCTCTGGCAGCGGCGCGGACGGCTTCTGCCGCCCGATCCCTGCGCGGGTCGGGACCGGCTCGAGGCCACGCTTCACGCGCGGCATGGCGGGCTGGCGCGCGCGCAGGCGCCGGTGGCGATGCTGCACAGCGATTTCCAGGCGCATAACCTCTTCGACCTGGGCGAGCGGGTCGTGGCCTTCGACCGCCATTCCGATCGCGAGGGACATGTCTATTTCGACACTGCCCGCTTCCTGACCGGCCTCTCCCTGCGGCGGCGCCTGGCCGAGGCCGGGGAGCAGCCCTGGCCCGGCACCGAAGCCGGGGACCGGCGCTCCTTTCTCGCGGCCTATGGGCCGATCCCGGCGCGCGACCGGGCGCTCAGCGTGTTCGTGGAAGACCTCGTTCTGGCGCGGCTCTGGGCGCTCTTCGCGGCGCGCGCCCATCTCGGCGCACGGTTCGAGGCGCGCCGGGCGGTGCTGGCCGGGCTTCTGGCCGAGCGCGGGCTGGGCGAGGCCTCAGGTCACGCCTCGGGCGGGGCGCCCGAGCGGCTCCTGCGCGGTCCCCTCGGGCTCGGACGGCGTTGGGGGTGAGCGGCGCGCGCCTGATCCTCAGGCGGCGAAGATCTTGCGCATCTCGCCCGAGAAGAAGCCGCGGCTGATGGTGGCGCGGTTGCCGGCATAGCCGTGGTAATGCGACCGCCCCGTCCGCGTCGGCAGCCCGGCCCAGATCTTGGCGAGGTTGTCCATGAAGCGGTCGATCCCGATCCGGCCTGCGAGAAACTGCGCGTAGCCCGCGTCGTTCAGGAGATAGCTCGCCAGCTTGTCCTGCACCCCGGGATGGAAGCGCGTGTCGGGGCCAAGCTGCGCGCGACGGGTCAGCGTTGCCAGGGTCGAGGGGATGAACTGGTAGCGCCCGATGGCGTGGTGCTGGCCCGGGGTGGCGCGGATCCAGCGCATGATCTCCTGCAGCGTCAGCTCCGTCGGCCGCGCCCGCGGCCGGTTCCGGGCCGACATGTGGATGGCGTCATATTGATGCTTGCCCGCTTCGGCAAAGGCGATCAGGTCGAGAAGCTGCCCGGTGCGCCCGCGTGCGGGCCGGATCGACCATCGGTCATAGGGCAGCCGCACCGCACCGGGACGGGCGCGTTCGAACGGGTCGGCCTGGGCCCAGGCCTTGTCCTCGCCGAAGCTCCGCCAGCGCGCCTGGCGCGAGAGTGAATAGTCGGTGGCGGCAGGCAGCGGGCTGCCGCAGAGGGCCAGGGCACCGGCCGAGGCCAGGAAAGATCGTCTCTGAAAATGCATCCAATCACCGGGGGGCAGCGACTCGTAACATGCCAAGCATACAGGATTTAAAAGAAAATTTCACCGCCCTGTCCGGGGCAGATCTGGGGGTCGCGCGCCGGTCCGCCGCAAGATGCGCACCCGCACCCTGTGGCGCCCACGCCGAGAGGCGCCGCTCCCGGTGCCTCCGCCGTTTCCACCTCGGAAACGGTGGCGGCGGGGAAGAGCCCCCGGACAAGAGGCCCGGACAAAATGAAGGGGTGCTCGAAAATGCGAGCACCCCTTCACGCCGCGGGTCATCCCCGGACCTGGCCCCCCCAGGTCAGAAGATGAACGAGTCCGCGGTATAGGTTTCGATGGCGGTCTGGAACGCCGCATCGTCCGCGTCATGGGCGTAGATGCGACCGTCGATCGTGCCGTCGTTGTTGTACTCGTCGAGCGCCGACATCAGCGCACTGCCCTCGTCGCGCCAGGCGTCGTCGCGGGCCCGCACCTTGTTGCCGAGAGTGAGATTGAGCACGCAGCCGTCCCGCACGCCGACATTCTCCGACAGCCAGACGATGGCCGCGTCGATGTAGTCATGTGCGCTCTCGAGCTCGTCGGTATCCGGGCCGACGCCGTTCCCGGCCAGGTAGTTCAGCCAGGAGGCGACGGTGTGGCGAGCCAGATCGTCGGCCTTGTTCTTCCTCGACATGCCCGTGGCACCGTTGAGGATCTCGAGAATGGTGTCGCGGCCCTCCTTGTTCCCCTCGTCGTAGTAGACGAAGAGTGTCGTCTCGCCCTCATCGGTCAGGCCGTTCTTGTTCCAGTCTCCAAGCAGGAGGCCATCGACGAGATTGTTGTCTTCCTCGCCATCGCAGTTCTTGTCGAGAACCTGGTAGGTGATCTCGCCATCCGGGAAGGTGTCGCCCGAGCCCTTCTCGTCCCCGTCGACGAAGTTCCAGTAAGACTTGAGCTTCCAGCTGTTGCCCCAGCCGCCCGGCGTGCGCACGCCTGGGCCGTCGTTCACGAGCCCGAAGTAATGCGCGAGGTCGCTGTCCTCGGCGCCTTCGGTGGTGGTGACCGTGGCCTCGTTGATGTGCTGGCCTTCCTCAAGCGCGAGGCTGTAGACCCCCTCGATCGCATCGCCGACCTCGAGCGTGTCGCCCATGGTCCAGGTGCCATCGTCGAAGAGCCCGTCATTGTCGCTGTCGAGCATCCAGGTCACGCCCGAGAGATCCACCTCCACCGAGCCGCCGTTTGAAAGCGTCGTGTCGGTGATCGTGACATCGGTCAGGGTGATGTTGCCGTCGTTGCGGACCACCACCCGGAAATCGGCCATCGCGTCGCCGACAAGATTGACCTCCGGCCCTGTGGGGCTGTCGGCATCCGAGAAGGTGGTGCCGCCATCGACCGAGACGTATTTCTCGATATCCACGAGCGGGGTGATGACGAGCCTGTCGCAGACCTCGCCGATCACCACGACATCGTCGGTCTGGTCCGAGGTGCCGGTGACGACGTTGAGGATGCAGTTATCGGCGGTGTTGCCGCCATTGTCGAAATCCTCCTGCTTCAGGATGTAGACGAGACCGGTGTTGAAGGTCCGGCTCTCTCCCGGCGCCAGCACCAGGTCCTCGGCCACGACCGTGTTCAGAAGGCTGTCGTCGAGATCGACATTGGTCAGGGTGATGTTGCCGGTGTTCTCCACCGTCACCTCATAGACGATGTAGTCGCCGACCTCGTCGAGCTTGGTGTCCTCGACCCCCGAGACATCGAAGGTCTTGGAGGTCTTCACGATCTTGAAGGCCGGCTCGTATTCGAGCTCGGAGCAGGCCTTGGCCTCCTGCTCGGGGGTCTGGTCGAAATCGACCAGCACGACGTTCTCGATCTCGCAATCGCTGCCGTCCTGGGTGTCGAGATCGGTCTGGGTGATGGCGTAGGAGCCGGTGAAGGTCCAGCTCTCGCCCACATCGAGCACGCCGATCGTGCCGCCATCGCCCGTGGGGCCCGAGAGCGACCCGCCGGCATTCTCGATCAGCGCGTCGGTGATCGTGTAGCCGGTCAGGGAGATGTTGCCGGTGTTGGTCACGACGATCTTGTAGTCGATCAGATCGCCTGCCTTGTTGAGCAGGCCATCGCCCGAGACATCGGTTCCGATGACCTCCTTCATCAGCTCGAACTCGGGTGTGTACTCGAGCTCGGCGCAGATCACGGCCTCGTCCGAGGCGCCCTCTGCGGTGATCACCGAGGCGACGTTCTCGATCTCGCACTCGCTGCCATCCTGGGTGTCGAGATCGGCCTGGGTGACGGTGTAGTCGTAAGTCCAGGCCCAGGTCTCGTTCACGTCGAGCTCCCCGTCGCCATCCGTGTCGCTGGCCGCGTCGAAGACCAGATCGGCCAGGGGCACCGGGCTGCCGTTCAGCGCATCCGAGAGCACCACGCCGGTCAGGGTGATGTTGCCGATGTTCTCGGCCTCGATCCGGTAGGAGATCACGTCGCCCGCGCTGTCATAGGGACCGGCGCTGGTGATCGTCTTGCGCAGGTCGATATCGGGTGTGTACTCGAGCTCGGCGCAGACCACGGCCTCGTCCGAGGCGCCCTCTGCGGTGATCACCGAGGCGACATTCTCGATCTCGCAATCGCTGCCATCCTGGGTGTCGAGATCGGCCTGGGTGACGGTGTAGTCGTAAGTCCAGGCCCAGGTCTCGTTCACGTCGAGCTCCCCGTCGCCATCCGCGTCGCTGGCCGCATCGAAGACCAGCTCCGCCAGGGGCACCGGGCTGCCGTTCAGCGCATCCGAGAGCACCACGCCGGTCAGGGTGATGTTGCCGATGTTCTCGGCCTCGATCCGGTAGGAGATCACGTCGCCCGCGCTGTCATAGGGACCGGCGCTGGTGATCATCTTGCGCAGGTCGACCTTCGGGTCGTACTCGAGATCGACGCATGCGGTGCTGTCGTCGCTGACGCCCTCCGCCGCGATGACCGTGGCGGTGTTCTCGATATCGCAGTCGCCAACGGTGGCGAGGGTGTCGAAATCCTCCTGGGTCAGCTCGATCCTGCCGCTCTCGACGGTCAGGACCTCGCCGGGGTCCAGTTCGCCGAGATCGAGATTGAGACCGATCAGATCGTCGCTCAGGAGCACGCCGGTGAGGGTGATCTTGCCGGTGTTCTCGATCTCGAAGCTGTAGACGATGTAATCGCCCGCGCTCTCGGCCACCTGATCGCTGTCTTCCTCGCCGGTCGCGTCATAGATCGTGGCGGTCTTGATGATCGAGATGTCGGGCTCGTATTCGAGCTCGGCGCAGACCTTGGCCTCCTGCTCGGCGACCTCGTCGAAATCGACCAGCACGACGTTCTCGATCTCGCACTCGCTGCCGTCCTGATTGTCGAGATCGGACTGGGTGATGGCGTAGGAGCCGGTGAAAATCCAGGTCTCGCCCACGTCGAGCACCCCGATCGTGCCGCCATCGCCCGTGGGGCCCGAGAGCGACCCGCCGGCATTCTCGATCAGCGCGTCCTCGATCTTGTAATTGGTCAGGGAGATGTTGCCGGTGTTGGTCACGACGATCTTGTAGTCGATCAGATCGCCGGCCTCGTTGAGCACGCCATCGCCGGAGATATCGGTCCCGGCGACCTCCTTCATCAGTTCGAAGCGAGGATCGTAGTAGAGATCGACACAGGCGTCGTCTGAGGCCTCGACGTTTTGCGCCGCAGCGACCGTGGCGATGTTCTCCAGGTCGCAATCGCCCGCCGTGGCGTAGGTGTCGAGCAGCACCTGGTCGATGACCTGGGTCTTGCTGTCGAAGGAATAGCCCTCGTCGCCCACCTCGAGGGTCACGCCGCTGGCCAGAACGCCGCCCAGATCGGGGTCGGTCAGCGTCACGCCGGTGAGTGTCACGTTGCCCTCGTTATAGGCCACGAAGCTCCAGGTGATGGTGTCACCCAGGTTGCCGAGGATGCCGTCGCCGCTGGTGTCGGTGACCCCGGCGCTCTTCTCGAGCCGGATCGCCGGCTCCTGCAGGACCTCGATCGTCTCATCGGCCTTTTCCGGCCCGGTCTGCTCGGTGTCGCCGGTGGCGATGTTGGTATACTCGCCGCCCGCGTCGATCTGCTCCTGGGTCAGGTTCACCGTCGCGGTGAAGGTCCAGGTCTCGCCCACATCGAGCTCGGAATCGTTGTCGAGATCGCCGCTGACATAGGTCGGCGCGAAATCGTCGCCGGGCTCGGCGGGGGTGAAGGCGTCGTCGACCAGCGTCACACCGGTCAGGGTGACATTGCCCGCGTTCTTCATCGTGTAGGTGTAGGTCACCGTGTCATCGGGGCTGTCCACCAGGGTGATATCGGCAAGCTTGGTGACCTCGAGGATCGGGGTATAGGCCAGCGGCACCCGCGCGCTGTCATCGACCGGACCGGTCTCGTTGCTGTGGGCGGTGGCGGTGTTGTCGATATCGCCATCGGCGAGGCCGCCATCGGCGGTGCTGCCGCGGCTGTCGAGATCGTCCTGGGTGATGGTGTAGGTGCCGGTGTAGACCACGCTCTCGCCGACGCCGAGCTCGGGGATGGTGCCGAGCGGGCTGTCCGAGATCAGCGGGTCGGAGACCACCACATTGGTCAGGGTGACATTGCCGTCATTGGAGACGGTGATCTGGTAATGGATGACGTCGCCGGCCTCGTCGCCGGTCCCGTCGGCATCGTCCGAGCCGTCGGGGTTCTTGACCGAGGTGACGACCTTGTCGATGCCGAGCAGCGGCTGGTAGATCAGCGGCGCTTCCTCGTCATCGGTGACCGGGCCAAACTCCTTGCTGGTGGCGGTGGCGACGTTGTCGATATCGCGGTCGCCCGCGCCGTTCAGGGCGCCGTCGTCATTGTCGTTGTCGGGCTCGAGCGCACCGCGGCTGTCGAGATCCTCCTGGGTGATCGCGTAGCTGCCGGTATAGGTCCAGCTCTCGCCCACATCGAGCACGTCGTCGCCATTGCCGTTGTTGACAAGCGTCAGGTTCGCCAGGAGCGGGTCGGAGACCTCGATCTCGGTCAGGGTGACGAAGCCGGAATTGGTCACGACGATCTGGTAGTCGATGATGTCGCCGGCGCGGTCGAGCTTGTTGTTGCCGGCGGTGTCGGTGCCTTCGACCGTCTTGTCGATGGTCATCTCGTAGATCTGGTTGACGGTGACGGTCTCGTCATCCTCGTCCGTCACGCCCTGATCGGTGGTGACCACGGCGACGTTCACCAGGTCGTCGCCCGCGTCGATCTGGTCCTGGGTCACGATGACGTCGAGCGTGTAGGTCCAGACCTCGCCCATATCCAGGACGCCGTCATTGTCGTCGTCGCCGCCGGTGAAGACGGGCATCGTGTCGTCTCCGGCGCCGACGCTGTCATAGCCGTAATCGGTCAGGCTGACACCGGTCAGGTCGATATTGCCGTCATTCTCGACCAGGTAGGTGTAGGTGATGACCTCGCCGTCCTTGAAGACCTCGTTGTCCTCGGTGGATTTGGTCAGGACGATCGAGGGGCGGGGATAGAAGTTGCCGATCTCGACAAAGCTCGTCTCGCCATTGCCCGAGACGGTGACCTGCCAGTAGCTGCCATAGGCGTCGACCAGCCCGTTGGTGGGGTAGATGCCCGCGGCCTCCTGCTCGGCGGTCAGGTCCTCGCGCAGGATATAGGTGCCCGCGGTGACGCCGTAGAACGCGAACTCGCCGTTCTCGTCGGTCAGGGTCGAGCGCTCGTTGTCATCGAGCACGCCGTCATTGTCGGCGTCGATATAGACCGTCACCGCCTCGGGAAAGGCGCCCTCGCCCAAGTCCCTGATGCCGTCGGCATCGGCATCCTCGAACTTCATGCCCGAGATGATGCCCGCGTCTTCCTTGCTCCACTCGTCGAAGCCCGCGGTCTCGTCGTTGACGTTCCCGGTGCGGCCCATCTCGGTGTAGAGGTAGAAATAGACCTCGTCGGGGGTCAGGTCGTTGGCCTCGAGATAGGCCTCGAAGAGATCGGCCGAGATCAGCACGCGGTAATCGTCGGTGCCCGAGCCGGTGGAGACCTCGGAGAGGAGGATCGTGTTGTCTTCCACGGTGTCCGGGTTGAGATCGAGATCGTCGAGATCGTAGACCTTCTCGGTCAGGGTGTCGTCGGTGAGCTCGTCATAGGTGTCGATCGTGCCGTCTTCCGAGAGGTAGATCCGGAACTGCTCCAGCGTGATCAGGCTCTCGTTGTTGTCCTCGTTGAGATCGAGCCGGATCTCGTAGAACTCGTTGCCGTTCTCGTCGGTCGTGACCGCCAGGGACGAGAGCTTGACCGCCTCGGTCTTCGACTTGTCGATCTCGTATTCGCCGTATTCGTTATTGGCGATGTTCTGGGTGTCGCTGTCGGTGTTGAAGCCCGCCGCCACGCCCGAGGTGGCCGATGTGGCGTTCGAGGGGTCGCTCGAGGTGGCGAGGAACGGGTTGTAATTGCCCGTGCCCGAGCCCTCCCCGTCGACCTGGGCGAAGGTCACGCCTCCAATCGTTGCGGAATCGGTCCCGGCGGGATCAAGCGAAGTGTCACGGAGATTGTAGTCGGCCACGGCAAAGCCTCCTCTGAGCAAAACAAAGAGCTCACGAGGTCTCGAAACCCGTATACGCGGGCCGGATCTCCATGGGGGCGGGGGACGTCAGAACGCGATGCGAAAAATGCGCAGTCGAAATGCGTCAGTTACCTCACAGGGAAGCCTCTTCCGGCCTGTCTTTTAAGTTTTTGTCAGTCAGCAGAAGATGCGCGCGGTGAAGCAGAATGGTTTACGCATCGTTAACAATGCTGGCACAGCCGCGTCATTGTGTCAAACATGACATCGGAAGTAATCTTTTCTGCGCCTGCAGCATCCTGAAAAAGCGGGGCAGGGCAGGGGGTTGTGACGGGCGCGCTCAGCGCAGCCGGGCCGCGATCCTGTCGAGATGGAGGGCGAGAAGCGCCTCGGCGCGCCCGGGCGAGTCGGCCTCGGCATAGCAGCGGAACTCCGGCGCGTTGCCCGAGGGGCGCAGGTGCAGGATGACCCCGTCGGCATAGCGGACCCGCAGCCCGTCGGTCAGATCCACCGCCGCTTCCGGGCCCGCGTCGGGCCCCGGCTCGAAGAAGGCCGCGCGGGCGGCGGGATCGGCGATGAGCGTGTCGAGGAAGGCCTGCGCCCGGGCGCTCTCCACCCCCTGCAGCCGGTCGGCGGCGGTGAAGCGCGCGGGCAGCGCCGCGACCAGATCCGAGAGGCTTCGGCCCGTGGCGCGCGCC
>NZ_JBHTMU010000046.1:0-30608 GCF_042679605.1 Litorisediminicola beolgyonensis | reverse complement strand
CTGCCCGGCGCGCTCGGCAGTCTCGCCGGGGACGACCCGTCCCTGCGCCGCCTCCTGGCGCAGGCCGGCAAGCTCGCCCCGACCGCGCTGCCGTTGCTCCTGACCGGAGAGACCGGCACCGGCAAGGAAAAGCTCGCCCGCGCGATCCATGTCTGCGGCCCCGAGGCGCGCGCCTTCCACACGCTGCGCTGCGCGACGCTGGCCGATCTGTCGGACCTCGACGAGGCCGCCCCCGGCACGCTCTTCCTGCGCGGCGTCGAGGATCTCTCCGGGACAGCGCAAGCCGCGCTCCTGGCGCTTCTCGACCGGCGCAGCGACCTGCGCATCCTCGCCAGCGCGCGCGGCGACGCCGCAAGCCTTGCCGCGACGCTCCGCGACGATCTCTATTTCCGCCTCGCGGGCGCGGTCCTGGCACTGCCGCCTCTGCGTCTTCGGGCGGATTTCGACTGGCTGCTCGACCGCCTCCTGCGCCGCCGCTCGGGCGGCGAGGTCCGGCTGAGCCCGTCGGCGCGTGCCGAGCTGAAATCGCGGATCTGGCCCGGCAATATCCGCGAGCTTGAACAGGCGCTCGACCTGGCGCTGACCCTGGCCGAAGGCCCGGTGATCGACCTGCCGGACCTGCCCACCGGCTCCTGCGCCCCGAGGCCCGCACCCGACCCGGAGGCGGAGCTCGACGCCGTGCTCGCCGCTTGCGGCTGGAACATGGCCCAGGCGGCGCGGAGGCTCGGTGTCAACCGCTCGACGGTGATGCGCCGGGTGCGCAAGGCGGGCCTCACCCCGCCCAACTGACCCACCACGGGCTGAGATCCCCCGCCGTTGCGTCCTCGTTGCGCGCGCAACGCGCGATTGCCGAGATCCCGGATCCATCCCCGGCTTGGCCGGAAAATCCTAGCCAGCCGCCGCTCCGCTCTGTCAGCCTGATCCCCGGAGGACACGGATTCACCGCATCAGGGAGGAGACCCATGCTCGATACGACCCTATCCGACCAGACCCAGGCCTTTCTCGACGAGTTCGGCGCCGCGCTCGAAGCGGGCGACATCGACCGAGCCGCGTCGATGTTTCTCGACGACAGCTACTGGCGCGATCTCGTCACCTTCACCTGGAACCTGAAGACCGTCGAAGGCCCCGAGGGCGCGGCCGACATGCTGCGCCACCAGCTCGCCACCACCAAGCCGCGCAACTGGCAGCTGGCCGAGGGCGAGGTGCCGACCGAAGAGGGCGGCGTCACCACCGCCTGGATCAGCTTCGAGACCGAAATTGCCCGCGGCTACGGGCTCCTGCGGCTCAAGGAGGGCAAGATCTGGACGCTCCTGACCACCATGGTCGAGCTCAAGGGCTATGAGGAGAACAAAGGCTTCGACCGCCCGCTCGGCGCCAAGCACGGTGCCGGCAAGAACCGCACCACCTGGAAGGAGGAGCGCGAGCACGAGGCCGAGACGCTCGGCTATTCGGAGCAGCCCTACTGCCTGATCATCGGCGGCGGCCAGGGCGGCATCGCGCTCGGCGCGCGTCTGCGCCAGCTCGGCGTGCCCACCATCATCGTCGAGCGCAACGACCGGCCCGGCGACAGCTGGCGCAAGCGCTACAAGTCGCTCTGCCTGCATGACCCGGTCTGGTACGACCACCTGCCCTACATCAAGTTCCCCGAGAACTGGCCGGTCTTCGCGCCGAAGGACAAGATCGGCGACTGGCTCGAGATGTATACCAAGGTCATGGAGCTGAACTACTGGACCCGGACCACGGCCAAATCCGCCGAATGGGACGAGGAGGCCAAGGAATGGACCGTCGTGGTCGACCGCGACGGCGAAGAGGTGGTGCTGAAGTCCAAGCAGCTTGTCATGGCCACCGGCATGTCCGGCAAGAAGCGAATGCCCGACTTCCCCGGAATGGAGAAGTTCAAGGGCGTGCAGCAGCACAGCTCCGAACATGACGGGCCTGACCAGTGGGCGGGCAAGAAGGTCGTCGTGGTGGGATCGAACAACTCAGCCCACGACATCTGCGCCGCGCTCTGGGAGCACGATGCCGATGTCACCATGGTGCAGCGCTCCTCGACCCATATCGTGCGCTCGGACACGCTGATGGATATCGGCCTCGGCGCGCTCTACTCGGAAGAGGCGGTGCGGAATGGTGTGACCACCGAGAAGGCCGACCTGATCTTCGCGTCCCTGCCCTACCGGATCCTGCACGAGTTCCAGATCCCCGCCTACGAGCAGATGAAGGAGGTCGACAAGGAGTTCTACGACGGGCTCGAGAAGGCCGGATTCTGGCTCGATTGGGGCGACGATGGCTCGGGGCTCTTCATGAAGTACCTGCGGCGCGGCTCCGGCTATTACATCGACGTGGGCGCGAGCCAGCTGATCATCGACGGCGAGATCAAGCTCAAGCGCGGCCAGGTGGTCGAGGTCGACGAGACCGGCGTGGTCCTCGATGACGGCACCCATCTCGACGCCGACCTGATCGTCTATGCCACGGGCTACAACTCGATGAACGGCTGGGTGGCCGATCTCATGGGTCAGGAGGCCGCCGACCGTCTCGGCAAGGTCTGGGGCCTCGGCTCGGACACCACCAAGGATCCCGGTCCCTGGGAGGGCGAACAGCGCAACATGTGGAAGCCCACGCAGGTCGAGAACCTCTGGATGCATGGCGGCAACCTGCACCAGTCGCGCCACTACTCGCAGTTCCTCGCGCTGCAGCTGAAGGCCCGGATGGAGGGCATCGACACCCCCGTCTACGGCCTGCAGGAGGTCCATCACCTGGGCTGAGACAGCATTCCGGCCCGCCTCTTTGGATGCGGGCCGGATCACCTCAAACGGCGCCAGGCCAGCGCCTTCCGTTCCGGCAATCGTTTCCTGTCTCGTGCCGCCAGCCATTCGCGACAGAGCGGATCAACTCGCAACCCGGAACGACCATCAATGACGCTCCGGCCCGAGCCGCGCCGGCGCCTGCCCGCGGGGAGGCGCTCCGACCTTTGGCCCGCGCGCTTTATGTCCACCACACCCGGAAGACCTCAACCGTCGCGCCCAGCCTTACCAAAGCGCCTGCCCGGGGGGCGGGCATGCGCTGGCGCGGCGGCCTTCGGCCTTGTTCCGCGCCCGGGGTCGAGAGGATCGTCGCTGCGCCACGTCAGCCAGATCCGACCCGTTGATCGTTCTGCTCCGCCTTTCCGCGAAAGCTCCGGAGAGACCGTGACGAATGCCTGACAGAGACACCATTCTCGGTCCATCCCAAGCGCCTAGCCGCGTCAGTGCCTGCCTGCGGCCTTGGTCCGCGCCTTGGGTGAGACGATCGCGGGGGTCAGGATGCCTGACCTGGACCCGCGCGATCACGCCGGCGCCGCCTCCGCGCTCTGCGCCTCGGCTTTTCGCTGGCCGGGGAAGAACAGGTAGTAGAAGACCGGCGCCGCGATCAGCGTCAGGATCGAGGCGAAGCCGAGACCCCCCATGATCGTCACCGCCATTGAGGCGAAGAACGCGTCCCAGAGAAGCGGCGTCATCCCGAGGATCGTCGTCGCCGCCGCCAGCACCACCGGCCTCAGGCGCGAAGTCGAGGCCTCGACGATGGCGCGCTCGAAGGGCACGCCCTCGGCGCGGGTCAGGTCGATCTCCTCGACAAGCACGATGCCGTTCTTGATCAGCATCCCCGAGAGGCTCAGAAGCCCCAGGAGCGCGGTGAAGGAGAACGGCAGACCGGTCCCGAGAAGCCCCAGCGCCACGCCGTTCACCGACATCGGCACGAGAAGCCAGACGATCAGCGGCTGGCGCAGCGTGCCGAAGAGCAGGATCGAGATCAGCACCATCACCAAAAGCGACACCGGCAGCTGTTTCCCGAGGCTCGCCTGCGCCTCGGTCGAGCTCTCGAACTCGCCGCCCCATTCGCGGCGATAGCCCTCGGGCAGCGGGATCGCTTCGATCGGACCGCGCACCTGCCGGAAGACCGCGTCGGCGTTCACGCCCGCGGGCACGCCCGACAGGACCTCGATCGTGGGCAGCCGGTCGCGGCGCTGCACCAGCGTGTCCTCGACGGCGTAATCGAACCCGTCGATGAGCTGTTCGAGCGGGATGAACCGCCCCGCCGCCTGGCTGTAGACCGGCTGGTCGACCAGGTGCTCGCCGCCCTCGTCCACCGCGCCCGGAAGGCGCACGATGATCGGGATCAGGCGGCTGTCCTCGCGGTAGGTTCCGGCGCGTTCGCCCTCGGTCGCGAGTTTCAGCGCCTGCGCGACATCCTCGCGGGCGACGCCTGCGGTCTGGGCGCGGCCCTCGTTGTAAAGCGGCGTGATCACCAGCTCGCGCTCGCGCCAGTCGGTGCGCAGATCGCGCGTCTGGTCGCTGGCCTCGCGCATCACCGCCTCGGCCTCTTGCGCCAGCGCCCGGAGCACATCCGGATCCGGCCCCGAGAAGCGCACCGCGACGGGCGCGCCGCCGCCCGGTCCGAAGGCCAGACGCTCGGTCCGGAACTCGCCCTCGGGCAGCCTGCTCTGCCCGAAGGCCTCGAGATCGGCACGAAGCGGCGGGATCAGGTCGAGCGTCTCGGTGCGGATGATCAGGTGGCCATAGGTCGGCAGAGCCTCTTCCGGCGCATAGGTCAGCATGAAGCGCGACGCGCCGCCGCCCACGAAGGTCGAGACCGACACCACGTCGTCGCGCGCGAGAAGCCACTCCTCGACCACGGCCATGTCATCGGCGGTCGCGGCGATGTCGGCCCCCTGCGGTAGCTTGTAATGCACGTAGAAGAGCGGCGTGTTGCTGTCGGGGAAGAACTGCTGCTTCACCTGCCCGAAGCCCCAGTAACAGACCACCGTCAGCGCGAGCAGCCCCGCCACCACCAGCCAGCGCAGCCGGATCGCGGCGCGCAGCACCGAGGCATAGGCGCGGAAGACCGGCCCGTCATAGGCCCCGGCGCCATCGCCCGAGCCCTGCTTGAAGACGTAATGCGCCAGAAGCGGCGTCGCGGTGATCGCCAGCACCCAGGACAAGAGGAGCGAGATGCCGATCACCGCGAAGAGCGAGAACAGGAACTCGCCGGTCGCATCGGGGCTGAGACCGATCCCGGCAAAGGCCATGATCCCGATCACCGTCGCCCCAAGAAGCGGCGTCTGGGTCTTCGAGGCCACGTCCTCGGCCGCCTCGCGCGAGCTCTTGCCCTGCTGCATGTCGCCCTGCATGCCCTCGGCCACCACGATGGCGTTGTCGACGAGCATGCCCATGGCGATGATCAGCGCGCCCAGAGAGATCCGCTCCATCTCGATCCCGAAGATCGCCATGAAGAAGATCGTGCCCACCACGGTCAGCAGGAGCGTCACCCCCACCACGACCGCCGCGCGCCAGCCCATGGCGAGCGCGAGCACGACGATCACGATGGCGACCGACATGGCGAGGTTCAGCAGGAACGCGTTCGAGGCCTCGTCGACCACGAGATGCTGCTGGTAGATCGGGTTCAGATCGACGCCGATCGGGATATCCGCCTGAAGCTCGGCGAGCCGCGCATCCACCGCCGCGCCGACATCGACGATATTCAGACCCTCCTTGCCCGCGACGCCCAGCGTGAACGCCTCGACACCATCGAAGCGGATGATCATCGAGGGGTCCTCGACCCGGCCGCGCGTCACCGTGGCGAAATCGGTGAGATCGATGATCTCGCCGCCGACCCCGATGGTCAGCCCCTGGATCGCGTCGACGCTGTCCGAGCCCTGCGGCGCTTCGATCCGGAGCGACATGCCCTCCTGGTCGACCGAGCCCGCGGGCGTCACCGATTGCGCGGTGGCGATGGCCTGCGCGATGGCGGCGGGCGCGATGCCGAGATTGCTGACGATGGCGGGCTGGGTCTCGACGAAGATCGCCTCCTCCGGCAGCCCGGCAAGCGTCACATCGGCGACGCCTTCGACCGCGAGCAGCTCGCGGCGCAGGAAATCGGCGACATTGTGAATCTCGCGATCGGTGAAGCCCGGAGCGGTCACCGCGTAGAAGATGCCGTAGACATCGCCGAACCCGTCATTGACGAAGGGCGCGCGTGCCCCCTCGGGCAGATCGCCCTGCGCCTGGCTGACCTTGGCCCGGAGCTTGTCCCAGATCTGTGGAAGCTCCGTGCCGTCATAGGTCGACTCGATCTCCACATCGATGCGGCTGACGCCCGGCTTGTTCGACGAGGTGATCGTCTTGACCTCGCCCATCTGCTGGATCGCGGATTCCAACGGCTCCGAGACCTCGCGCGCCACCTCGGCGGCGGAGGCGCCGGGATACTGGGTCAGCACGATGGCGTTCTTGATGGTGAAGGCCGGGTCTTCGAGACGGCCGATGGTGGCAAAGCCCCAGAGGCCGCCCAGAAGGCAGCCGAGCATCAGAAGCCAGGTCAGGAGCGAACGGTCGATCGAGGCGCGGGCGATGGACATCGGGCGTTACTCCCCGAGGCCAGTGAAGCGCCGCACCTCTTGGCCGTCGCGCAGCTGCGAGGCGCCCGCGGCGACGATCTCGGTCCCGGGTTCGGGGCCCTCGGTCAGGATGATCCGCGCGTCGTCGCGCATCTCGATCTCGACCGCGACGCGCGCGACCGTGCCGGTGTCGCCACCGTCGGCGGCGTTGAAGACCATGACAGACGCGCCGCGATCCGGCCCGAAGATCACCGCGGTCTCGGGGATCATCACCGCATCGCCACCCTGCCCGGGCGCCTCGGCGCTGACCGTGACCGACGCCCCGGGCAGCACCCAGTCGGGCACCTCGCCGGTGAAGGCGAGCGTCAGGGTGAAGGTCTGCGCCACATCCGCCGTCTCGGCCTCGTATTCGCGCAAGATCAAGGGGAAGGTTTCGGCATAGCCCGGGAAGGTCGCGGTGAAGGCGACCTCGGCGGAGGCTTCGTTGGCGGAGCGGCGGAAGAGCACCTCCGGCACCTCGATATCGACCCGAAGCTCGGACATGTCGTGCAGGCGCACCACCGGCTGACCGGCCGAGACCGTGGTGAAGACCGGCACCGCGCGCTTGACCACGAGCGAGTCGAACCGCGCCGTGAGGCTCGCGTCCTCGAGCCGCTCCCGCGCCTCGGCGACCCCGATCCGCGCAAGCTCGAGCTGGGTCTGCGCATCGCGCACCTGCACCGCCGAGACCGCGCTGCCCTCGAGCTCGCTCAGCCGCCCGACATCGCGCTCGGCCTTGTCGAGATTGACCTGGGCACGTTGCAGCTCGCGCTCGAACGGGGTCAGGTCCAGCTCCGCCACCAGCGCGCCCTCTTCGAGCGTCGCACCCTCGGTGACCGGGAAGCGCACGATCTGGCCGGGCACCTGGAAGGCCAGGTCCACCGTCTCGCGCGCCGTCACCCGCCCGAAAAACTGCCGCCTGAGCGGTGCCTCTCCGGCCTCCAGCGTCATCAGCTTGACCGGTCGCACCATCTCTTGTGTCGCCGTCGCCTCGCTCTCCTGCGCCAAGGTCGGCAGCGCAAACAAAAACAGCAAAAGGCCCGGGAGGGCCCGGGTGAGCGCGATGCGAAGGGACATGAAGGGGCCTTTCAGATACGAACTATACAGTTCAGTATAAACTTCACGCACGAGCTGGCCAGTGCCGTGGTCAAAATTGTGAAAGCGGCCTCCCTTCGGGCTGCGCTCGGGAGACAGCGACGATGATGACAGATGACGACCGCCGCCTCCTGCGCCGCGCCTATGAAGAGGCCCTTGTCGGGTTCGAGGAGGGCGGCTGCCCGATCGGGTCGGTGCTCGCCCGCGACGGCGAGATCGTCGCGGCGGGCCGCAACCAGCGGGTCCAGAAGGGCGACCCTATCGCTCATGGCGAGATGGACGCGCTGCGCCGCGCCGGGCGGCAGAGAAGCTACCGCGACACCGTGCTCTATACCTCGCTCTCGCCCTGCATGATGTGCGCGGGCACCATCGTCCAGTTCGGGATTCCGCGCGTGGTGATCGGGGAGAACCGCAATTTCGGCGGCAACGAGGACTTCCTGCGTGAGCGCGGCGTCGAGGTGGTGCTGGCCGACGACCCCGACTGCATCGCGCTGATGGAACGCTTCATCGCCGAGAAGCCCGAGCTCTGGTCCGAGGATATCGCCGAATAGGCGCTCCGGCGGTCAGGCCGCGCTGGCGGCGACCTCTTCGCTTGCGCCGATGGGCTCGTCCTCTTCCAGAAGCTCGACATGGAAGATGGTGCCGACGCCCGGCTCGCTTTCGAAATCGATGCGCCCGTCATGGGCATCGACGATCTTCTTCGAGATGCTAAGCCCGAGCCCGGTGCCGTCGAACTGCCGCGTCGAGGCGTTGTCGATCTGCTGGAACTCCTCGAAGATCCGGCCCCGCTCGGCCTCGGGAATGCCGATACCGTTATCCTCGATCGAGATCCGGACGTATTTGCCCGAGCGCGTCAGCGCGATCGACACCTGCCCGTCGCCCTTGGGCTTTGAGAATTTCGCCGCGTTCGACAGGATATTCGTCATCACCTGATCGAGCCGCTTGCGGTCGAACCGGGCATAGATGTCCTCATGCGGGAGAAGCGCGGTCAGGGTCGCGCCGTGGGTCTGGGCATAGGGCGTGAACCGCTCGACGATCTCGCAGAGGAAGCCGCGCAGGCTCTGGGTCTCGAACTGGTATTCGTAGGTTCCCGACTCGGCCTTCTGCAGGAACAGAAGATCGTCCACCAGCTCGGTCAGCCGGTGGGCGTTGCGGGTCGCGATCTCGAGCGGCCTCTCGGCGGTCTCGGGCACCTTGCCCAGCATGCCGGAACTGATCATGTCCAACGACGCCCGGATCGAGGTCAGGGGCGTGCGCAGCTCGTGGCTGACCGTGGCGAGAAACCGGGTCTTGGCGACATAGGCCGCCTTCGTCCGCTCATGCTCTTCCTCGAGCGCGCGGCGGTTCTTGAGATAGTCGTTGTAGCCCGCCAGGAAACTTCGCGAGCATTCGACCAGGAAGCCCAGCACGAACAGCACCGTGAAGAAGTGCAGCCAGATCTCCGAGGTGATCGGCGCGCGGGACTCCCAGACGTCGCGGGCGGGGATGAAGAAGATCGCGGCGAAATAGATCGACACGCGGATCCAGATCACCTCGCGGAAATGGTGGTTGTTGATCGCCGCGAAGATCGAGGCCGACACCAGGAGGAAGAGCGCCAGGAAATGGCCGTCCTCGTAACCCTGCTGCACCGCGATGGAGACCGAGAAGCCCGACACGATGATCGCGCTCAGCCCGGTAATCACGAACACCTCGCGCCGCCGGGCAGCGACGATCTCGGACGTCCAGGTCGTGACCTTCAGGATGCGGCGATAGACGATGGCGTCGACCAGCTCGGACATCCAGACAAGCGCGTAGAACGCCGCCGCGACGACCCAGTTGTAGTAGAAGCCCGCGAGAAAGATCGCGAAGGAATACAGAAACACCCGTTGCGCGAACAGCCGGTGCCCCAGCTTCGCGTAATCGCGCAGTCTGCGCCGGTCAACGGCGATATCTGCGGATCTCTCGGTTGGTTTCATTCCAGTTAACCCCTGTCGCGCGATTCCCTCGGTCCGCGCAAATAAGTCACACCTGAAAGATGTAACTTCCAATCATCGCAAAGTTGTGGCGAAATAAGGTCAAAAGAAAACAATCGCTTCTTGAGGCAGACACAGTACATCCGGGCGACACGATGACCTTTCCCTATCGTAAGGGGCGGGCGGACTTTCCAGTTCTGTCCCCTATTCCGGCCGAGGACCTGCGTCCTTCGGACCCGAAGGCGGCGAGCGCGTCCAACGTGCTGTCGCTGCCGGGCGCGTCGCGTCTGCGCGCGACCGTCCTGTCGATCCATACCCAGCACCAGACCGGCGAGATGCAGGTCGAGATGATGCGCCTGCGCAAGCGCATCTTCATCGATTCCAAGGGCTGGGACTTGCCGACCGAGCGTGATCTTGAGTTCGACCAGTACGACACGCCGCAGAGCCGCAGCATCGTCGTGCACGAATACGGCGAGATTCTCGCGGGCATCCGCATCCTGCCGACCACCGCGCGCTGCGGGGCCTATTCCTACATGCTGCGCGACGCCCAGCTTGGCCTGATCGAGGACATCCCCGACTACATCCTCTACGAGCCCGCGCCCGTCGCGCCCCATATCTGGGAGGCGACGCGGCTCTTCGTCTCGCCCGAGGTGGATGCCGAGCACCGCATGCTGGTTCAGACGCGGCTGATGACGGCGCTGTCCGTGGCGGCGAGCGCCGAAGGCGCGACCCATGTGATCGGCATCGTGCCCGCGATCTTCAAGAGATGGCTGTCGAAGCTCGGGATGCATGCGCTGCCGCTCGGACCCAAGCTCGAGATCGCCGGCGACCGCATCCAGGCGGCGGTCTTCCCGGTCGGCGGTCATGGCCAGGGCGGCACAGGTCCGCACTAGGCCCCCGACCTCAGCCGACCCGCTCGTCGACCGGCGCCACGCCATAGGCCTCGAGCCGCTCGCGGCGCTTGGCCTCGGCCGCCTTGCTGGCCGCGAGGAACGCGGTCTGTCGCACCCGGAGCATCCGGTGCGAGCGCGACGGGTAGCTCGCGCAGCTGTCGCCCGCCACCACCACCCGCGGGGCCACCTGCCCCGGCAGCTTCAGCTCGGCGAACCAGTCGTTGACGGTGTCGGCCAGCGAATCCGGCGCGATCCGGTCGCGCCCCTTCACCACGAAATCGATCTCGCCATTGCCGGCATAGGCCATCACCACGTCCTGCTCGTTCAGCGCCAGCGACAGCACGCGGGCGACGGCGGTGATGGTGCGGCGAAACTCGAACACGCCCAGCGTCTCGGCCAGCTCGTCGATATTGACGATCCGGAGCGAGCAGAAGCCCAAGGGCGTGAAGATCGGCATCGCCTTCAGCGAGGCCAGGAGATCGTGGTAGCCGGTGGCGTTGTCGATCTCGTTAAGCTCGAAATACTCGGTCGGCACGCCCGGTGCCTCGGGAGCGCCGCGCGTCTCGGGCTCATCGTCGTCGTCCTCCCCCGCGGGCACGCCGAGCCCCAGGATCGAGCGCACCCGGATCGCGAGATCCTCGGTATCGAGCGGCTTGACCAAGTAGTCGTCGGCCCCCGCCTTGAGCGCCCGCTCGACATAGAGCCGGTGATCGAGCCGGGTCATCATGATGATCGGCGTCGTCTCGTGCTCGGGATAGGAGCGGATCGTGCGGCAAAGCTCGACCCCGTTCATCCCGCCCATGTTGATGTCGAGAAGGAAGCAGTCGAACGGATCCTCGGTCTCGTCGAGAAACAGCAGCGCCGCCTCGGCGGAGCGGCGGACCACGAGCTCGACCTCGCTGATGCCGCTCAGGGCATAGCGGACGAGATCGAGTGAGATCAGGTCGTCATCGACGGCAAGGACACGCATGAGCAATCTTTCGGACAGCGGTGAAAGAGGCAGTCCATTTACCTTAGGTTGAGAAATGAGGAGATTTCTGGGCGCAACCGGGGTTTTCCGGCGGCGCGGGCCCGCCCCGGCCCCGCGAACCCGGTAGCCAGCGGCGCCTCCGGCAGGCATGATGACGGCATTTCTCTCAGCCGCCGAGGAGCGCCTCCCCCATGTCCCAAGACACCCCTTTCCGCACCGAAGGCCGCGGCCGCCTCTATAACGACGTCGTCGAGACCGTCGGCAACACGCCGGTGATCCGGCTCAACCGCATCGCGCCCGAGGGCGTGACGGTCTATGTGAAGGCCGAGTTCTTCAACCCCGCCGCCTCGGTCAAGGACCGCCTCGCGCTCTCGATCATCGAGACCGCCGAACGCGACGGCTCGCTCCGGCCCGGCCAGACCGTGGTCGAGGCGACCTCGGGCAATACCGGCATCGGCCTCGCGATGGTCTGCGCCGCGCGCGGCTATCCCCTCGTCGTGACAATGGCCGACAGCTTCTCGATCGAGCGGCGGCGGCTGATGCGGATGCTCGGCGCCAAGGTGATCCTGACGCCCCGCGCCGAGAAAGGCTTCGGCATGTATCGCAAGGCGGTCGAGCTTGCCGAGGAGCATGGCTGGTTCCTCGCCCGGCAGTTTGAGACCGCCGCGAATGCCGATATCCACGAACGGACCACCGGCCCCGAGATCGTCGCCGATTTCGACGGTCAGCAGCTCGACTACGTCGTCACGGGCTACGGCACCGGCGGCACCGTGACCGGCATCGGCCGCGTGCTTCGCCGCGAGCGGCCCGAGGTCAAGATCGTGCTCTCCGAGCCCGCCAACGCCCAGCTCCTCGGATCCGGCACCCCGCAGGAACGCACCGACGACGGCGCGCCCGCCGCCTCGCACCCGGCCTTCGAACCGCACCCGATCCAGGGCTGGACCCCGGATTTCATCCCGAACGTGCTGCAGGAAGCCGTCGACAAGAGCCTCTACGACCAGCTCATCCCCGTCGCCGGTCCCGACGGCATGGCCTGGGCGCGCCGCCTCGCCGCCGAGGAAGGCATCCTGACCGGCGTCTCCGGCGGCTCCACCGTCGCCGTGGCGATGGAGGTCGCCAAGACCGCCGCGCCCGGCTCGGTCATCCTCGCGATGCTGCCCGATACCGGCGAGCGCTACATGACCACCCCGCTCTTCGAGGCGATCCCCGAGGACATGACCGAGGAAGAACAGGGCATCTCGCAATCGACGCCCGGCTACCAGATGGGCTGAGACGGAACCACAAGGGCGCGCGGCCGCCGCCGACGCGCCCCGCCCCTGGCTCTCATCTGTCCGGAAATATCCCGGAGAGCACGAGAGGCAGCGCCTCTCGTTCGGCCGGACCGGCCGACCTCCCGTCTCTCCAAACCTCGCGACGACCGGAGCAAAAGACAAAGGGTGGACCCGGAACCCCGGGCCCACCCTTTTTTCATGTCACGCGAGGCTTCAGTAGTTCAGCACCAGATCGTCGACCTGGAAGCCGCCCGACGCGGTGAAGCTCACCGTGTCGGCTTCGCCGAAAAGCGCGTCCGAGAAATCGTAGGTGGTGTCGCGGTTGTCGCGGATGCGGATGCTCTCGGTCCCGATCAGCGCGCCGGTGATGTCGAAGGCGCTGGCCTCCAGCGTCACGTTCTTGCCGCCGAGCGCCAGGAAGGTCGCGCGGTCGAGATCGAAGAGCCCGTCATCGCTCCGGTCGAAACTGATCGTGTCGGCCAGGCTTTCCGCCACCCGGTCCCCGGCCTGCGCCACGTTGCGGGCCCCCGCGAAGACGAAGCCGTCCTGCTCGAGGGTTCCGCTCTCGAAGGTGACCGTTGTCGTGGTCGGCGCCGGGGGCGGCGTGCCGCTGCCGGTCACGGTGACCTCGACCAGGGCGGTGGCGACACCCCCCTGCCCGTCCGAGATCTCGTAGGCGAAGCTGTCGACCGCGGTCTCGCCGTCATAGAGCCCGTCGAACTGGCCGTTCGTGTCATAGGTCACGTTGCCGTCCGCGGCGAAACTCACCACCGCGCCCGAGGCCAGCGTCACCGGACCGCTGGCGCTGCCCGCGACCGAGGTCACGCTCAAGGGATCGCCGTCCGGATCGCTGTCATTGGCCAGGAGGTTGAAGCTGACGCTGCCCGCCTCGCCCACGGATGCGGCGTCGGCAGTGGCGACCGGCAGCTGGTTGCCGCCCGGATCGACCAGCGTCCGCGTCACCGCCGCGATGTCGTCAAGGTAGAAGGCGCCGTTCGAGGTGATCACGAAGGAATCGATGCTGTCGAACGTCGCATCGAAGCTGACATCGGTGACCCGGTTGGCGCGCAGGTTGACCGTGGCGCTGCCGACCGACACGCCGTCATCAAGCGCCTCGATCCTGAGCTGCACCCGGCCCGAGGTCGCCGTCGCGGTGAACCCGTCGATGTCGAAATCCTCGCCCGTGGCGGTAAAGCTCAGGCCCGAGCTCTCGCCGTAGCGGCTGCCGCCCAGCACGTTGCCCGCGGCCACCGTGATGCCCGTCGCGTCAAGCCCGGCCTCGCCGGTATAGGCGCCGAGCGCCGCGCTCTCGAAATCGAAGAGCTGGGGCGTCGTCGTCACCTGCGGCGAGATGCCGTCGATGGTGATCGTCACGGTCGCGCTGTCGGTCCCGCCATTTCCGTCCGTCACCGCGTAGGTGAAGCTGTCGGTCGCGGTCTGGCCGGTCTCGAGACCGTCGAAGGCGCCGTTCGGGTCGTAATCGAAGAGCCCGCTATTGCTGATCGTCAGACGCGCGCCCGAGGCCAGCGTGAAGCTGCCCGACGTGCCGAAGCTCGTGCCGTTGACCGAGGTTACGAACAGCACGTCGCCATCGGCGTCGGCATCGTTGCCGATCACGCTGCCGCCGACGACGCCGTTCTCGGCCACGGTGTAGGCATCGTCATTGGCGACGGGGGCGGTGTTGTCATAGGCGCCCGCGATATCGATGGTGACCGTGCCCAGATCGGTGTCGGTGCCGTCGGTGAGCGTATAGGTGAAGACCTCCTGCCCGGTCTCGCCGATGTTCAGAGCGTCGAACGCGCCGTTCTGGTCGTAGTCGAGCGTGCCGTCCGCGTTGAGCGTCACCCGCGCGCCCGAGGCCAGCGTCACGCTCTGCCCGGCGACAATCGCCTGGCCATTGATCGCCGCCACGTCGAGCGGATCGCCATCGGGGTCGCTGTCATTGGCCAGGACCGCAAGCCCGGTCAGGACCACGTCCTCGGTCACGCTGGCGACATCGTCGACGGCCACCGGCACGCCATTGGGCGGCGGCGGGGTCTCGCCCGTCACGGTGATCGAGACCGAGGTCTCGGAGGTGCCGCCACGGCCGTCGGAGACGGTATAGTCGAACCCGTCGAGAGCGATCTGCCCCGCTTCCAGGCTGTCGAACGCCCCGTTCGGATCGTAGAGATAGCTGCCATCGGCATTGAGCGTCAGCAGCGCGCCAGAGAAGAGCGTGATCTGCGTGCCCACGAGCCCGGCGTCGAAATTCACCGCGCTCACGGTGAGCGTGTCGCCATCGGCATCGGTGTCGTTGGTCAGGACGTTGCCCGAGACCGTGCCGCTCTCGGCGACGGTGGCGCTGTCGTCCACGGCGACCGGATCGGTGTTCGGGCCGATGCTGTCGGCGACCTGCTGCCAGGTCCGCGCGCCGTCGGTGAAGTCGAGCCATTCGACCGTCATCTCGACAAGGTCGACCGCGACGTCGATCACCTGCAGGAACGCCCCGGCAATGGCATAGGTGAAATCGGCGAAGGCTCCGCCGAAGCTGACCGTATCGGTCCCGGCGCCGCCGAAATAGGTGTCGGACCCGGCGCTGTCGACCATGGTGTCGTTGCCGCCATTTCCGACGATCTGGTTGTCGGCATCGTTGCCGAAGAAGAGCTCGGACCCGGCCCCGCCGATGGCGTTCTCGATCACCGTGCCCTCGGCAATCGCGAGGTTGCCGATCCGCCCGCCGATATCCGACAGCGACGGCGCGGTATCGAGCCGCGACGAGGGCCGCAGGTTGATCACCGTGTTGTTGGCGTAGCCCGAGAGGTCGAGCGTATCGATGCCGCCGCCATCCACGATGGTCGAGGCGGTGCGGTTGGCGTAGCTCGACCACTGCGCCCAGATATCCGAGACCGCGCTGGTGACAGTGGTGTTGAAGCCCCAGACCGTGTCCTCGGTGAAGGCGTTGAAGGTGCCGTAGCCCTGCCGCCCGTAAAGATCGTCGAGCGCCATCCAGTCGACCGCCATCGGCGTCTGCAGGAACTCGTAGCTGGCATTGATCGCGGTGTTCTCGGTCTGGCTGAAATAGGACATCATCGATGCCTGCCAGCTGTCGTTCTCGAACACGTTGTCGACGCCATAGGTGGCGCTGCCGTTGTAGCTGCCCTGGTGGCCGAGGCCGATCGCGTGCCCGATCTCGTGGAAGACGGTCTGAACGGTATAGCTGTCATAGCCCGACTGGCCGCCATACCAGCTTTCCGCGACATTGATCTGCGCATAGGTGATCGTGCTGCCCCAGGCCCCGGAATTCCAGTAGCTGTGGCTCGCATAGGCGCCGCTGGCATTGTCGCGGAAGAAGAAGTCGACAAGGTTGGTGTCGGTCGAGGTCGTCTCGACGAACTCGATGCCCAAGGTCGCGCCGTAGAGCTTGAAGACCTCGCGCACGAGATTGGCGCGGTCCGCGGTGAGGCCATCGGCATCGGCGCTGTAGCCCGAGAGATTGTAATGCAGGACGCCATTGTTGGGGTCGATGCCGCTGGAGGTCACGTTATGCGACCGGGTGCCGTCGCCGTAGTCGGTGGTCCAATAGCCGGTCTGCAGGAACTCCGCCATGTCGCCGAGCATTGCCGGGGCGTTGGTTGTCTCGCCGGGAATCGGCTCCTGCGTTGCGGTGGCCGCGCCTTCGACCGAGGTGGGCGCTTCGGGGTAGCCGCAGGCCCCGCAGGCGCAGCACTCTTCATGCACGATCAGAAGCGACAGCGGCGGCACGTCGCGCCAGTCGTCGAGAAACGGGTTCGGCGCCGCGCGCCCGGCATCGAGGACCTTGTCGAGCGCGGTCTGCGCCGCGCCGATCGCGGCGTCCGATGACGGGTTGGGCGCGGGGACCGACGGTTGCGGTTCGGGGGCAATGTCGGACGGGTTCGGACCGGCCGCGACCGGGCCGTCAAAGAAATCGCGCATGCTGAAAAGCTCTCCTGTGTCTCTCGCGGCCTGCTCACGTGCCGGCACTTGTTACAAATCACTCGTGACGCCCTGTTCCGGGCTGTTCTTATGCGGGAATGGTGCCCGGATTGAGGCATGGAGGTCAATGTTTCTGCGCCTGCATTGCGCAGTGTTTCTGAAACCGAAACAATCCTAGTGATTTCAGATAATTAGACGCGTTTTCGCGCAGCGCAGCATCGTGCCGTCAACCCCATCGGCAGGACCCTGCAGAATAGACGTTGCGTCACCCCGAATCCAGAAAATTGCCCATGGGCAATTTTTCCGGATTGCCCTCCAGATCAGGTCTTGAACCGGTCCCGGATGTAGGCCCGGAAGGCCGCTTCCAAGGCCAGCCGAGGCAGCGCCTCGTCGAACTCCAGGACCGTTTTCTTGCCCTTCTTGCGAAGCGTGATCCCGTCAACATCCGGATTGCCGCTATACACCTTTGCCGGCGCGGGCTTGGGCTTCGCGGGCTTGGGCTTGCCCACCTTGATCAGCCGCGCAATCACATCGGCGCTGTCGACATAGGCCCCCTGCCCTGCCCGCGCCGTCTCCTGTTCCGCGGCGATGGCCCGCGCCTCGGCCAAGACCGCCTCGCCCAGGTTCCCCGACAGAAGCGGCTTCAGGTCGCGGGCATGGCGCTCGCGCAAATCGCGCTTCGAGGCGAAGGCCGCGACCACCGGCTCGGGCAGCTTGGCAAGCTGCAGATAGCGCGACAGCCACGGCTCGCTCACGTTCAGCCGCGCCGCCATCGCCTTCTGCCGCCCGCCATAGAACCGGTCCACCGCGTCCGCGTAGTCGATCGCGCGCTCGTAATCCGAGATATCCTCGCGGTCGCGGTTCTCGATATCTGCAAGGCGGAAGGCCTCTTCGTCATCGAGATCGCGCACCTCCACGAGATACCGAAATTCCTTGTAGTTGTTCGCGTTGAGCCAGCTCACCGCGAAATGCCGCCGCGCGCCGCAGATCACCTCGTAGCGGTGGCTGTCGCCGTCGCCGAGCCGCCGCACGATCGCTGGGAACTCCTGCTTGCCCTGCGAGCGGATGCCGTCGATCAGGTCGCGGCAATTCTCTTCGTTGAGAAGCGCGTAATCGCGGTTGTGCCGCTCCCACATCCGGCACTCGGCGGGATCGACCCAACGCAGGGTCTTTTCCTCGATCTGCCCCGAGATCCGTTCGCCGATGGTGGTCGAGCGCTTGAGGAAGCGCGCGCCGACCATCTCGTCGATCTTGGCGTCCTCCTCGAGCTCCGAGAGAACCTCGTCGAACAGCGCGGAATGTTTCTTGCTCATAGCAGTCCCTCCTTGCGCAGGCGCGGATGATGGCTGGGCCAGGTCTTGCGGATCAGGATCTCGATCTCGCGGTTCACCGCGTCGAGATAGGCGCGGCAGCGCTTGTGGGTGTCGGTGCGGGTGGAGGCACCGGTCAGCTCGTAGACCGTCGACAGGTTCGCCGTGGCGTTGTCGATCTCGGCCGAGTCCTTGAGCGTCGCCTGCAACATGTCCATCGGAAAGACCGCATCCATCATCCGCTTGATCGCCACATGGGCCGATTTGCCGTCGTTCATCTTGGTCGCAAGGATTTTAACAAACGCATAATCCCGCGGTCCCCCTGCCCTTGCCAGTTCATTAAGGGTGGCGCCCATCATCTTGAGGAAATGCGCGGTCGAGCCGAAATCGATGTTGTTGGGCGGCGCCGGGATGACAAGCGCGTCCGCCGCGCGCAGGACCGAGAGCGACAGCATCCCGAGCGCCGGAGGCGGGTCCATCAGGATCACGTCGAACCGGTCGCGGATCGTGTCTATTCCAGCCCGAAGCCGGTCCAGGATGAAGGTCGAGTCCCGCGCCATCCGCGCCGCGAACTCGTATTCCGCATCGTAGAGACCGAGGTTCGCGGGGATCAGCGCGATGCCCGGCCAGTAGGTCGCGCGCAGCGCATAGGTCAGCGATTGCGGCCCGCCATGGCGGAAGAACGGGTAGAGCGTGTCCTCCTCCTCGTCGACATCGACGTCGGGGTTCAGGCCGAACATCGAGGTGGTCGAGGCCTGGCTGTCGCAATCGATCACGCAGACCCGGTAGCCCTTGAGCGCGAGATACTGCGCGAGGTGACAGACCATCGTCGACTTGCCGACGCCGCCCTTGAAGTTCTGCACCGCGAGCACCATTGCCCGGTCGCTCTCGGCCCGGTGCGGCAGCGTGCCGAAGACCTCGCGCATCCGGTTGACGTCCGACAGGCTGTAGCCGGTGCGCCGCCCGGTCGCCGGGTCCTTTTCCGGCTCGGGCAGACGGCCGTCGGCCTCGGCATCGCGGATGGCCTTTTCGGTGCGCCCGACCATCTCGGCGGCGCGGCGGACATTGAAACTGAGCTCAAGTCGTTTCTCGGTGCCCGGCGCGTAAAGACGGTCGCGAAGACGCGCGATCACGGTCGCGGCGCGGGAGGAAAGCTGATCGAGCTCCGTCAGGGTGACGGCGGGAAGGGCGGACTGCTCCATTAAGACCTCTGAACGGGTATTCTTTTGCTCGAATCATGGACCTCGCAGGGCAAGCTCTCAAGTGCGAAGTTTGGGCGGGATGCGCGAAAAAAGCGGAAGTGGCGCTGGGATGCGTCAGGATCCGAACCTTGGCGTGTCATTTGCCGAGGTTCAGACATTGGGGCTGGTCCGCACCCGAGAACACCCAAAAGGTAAGATTTGCGGTTCGTCGGCCAGGAAGCCCGGTTTCAGCCTGCGCCAATCCCCCAAAAATCCAAATCGAAAACCCCGTCTTGTTCTGGATTCTAGATTCTCTGTTCGGGCGCGCCAAACCTCTGTGACACAGGCTCTATTTCGCCTGAAGCTTACGGATTGGGGTCGCTTGGCTTACGCTTCGGGGCGGCTTGGCCTACGCACCGGGGTGGTCTCTCTTACGCCTCGGGAGGGGCTTAAAGCTTACGTTTCGGGTGCGGGTCCTACCGGGCAAAAATCCTTGATTTTTGTCCTTTCCTGTCAGTCCCTTGCGAATCGGATCCCCTTCCGCCGCGGTTTTATCCCTTACGTTTTGGGTGAGGCCGTGGCGATGGACGGAGCGGCGAACCCGTGTTAGCTTACGCCCCAACAACTACAAAAGTAAGAGCAGGCCCGTAAGTCGCATGGCGGCGCAGACCCCCTACCGCACGGTCGAGGCACGACCGAATGCCGACAGTCTCGTCAAACCCGGCGAGCTTGTCGACCTTGTCGAGGTCACGCCCCTGACGCTGGCCGACCGGCGCATCTACAACCAGCTTCTCGAGAACGCCTGGGACGCGATCGACAAGCCGGTCACCCATGTCATCGCCAAATCCGACCTGCGCGGCTCGCACAATTCCAACGACCGCGTGGGCGAGTCCGTCGAGCGTCTGATGGCCGCGATCGTGAAGGTGCGCGTCACCCGCGACGGCGAAGAGGCCATCGAGCGGGTGCAACTGCTGGGCGGCAATATCGAGACAACGCGCCGGGATGGGCTCTTGGAATACGAGATCCCGGCGCGGCTGCGGCGCATCATCAAGGACTCCACCGTCTTCGCGCGGCTCCAGCGCGAGGTGATGTTCGCGCTGTCGTCGAAATACGCGCTGACCCTCTACGAGATGATCCAGAAGCGCGGCAACCTGCGTTATCGCAGCTCCGAGCGGTTCTCGCTCGATGATCTGCGCGGCATTCTCGGCGTGCCGAAGGGCAAGCTGGGCTCGTGGTCGAACCTGAAGCTCCGGGCCATCGACCCGGCGGTGACCGAGGTGACGGCGCTCAGCGATTATGTGGTCGAGATCGAGCCGATCAAGACCGGGCGGCGCGTGACCCATGCCGAGCTGCGCTGGTGGAAGAAGGATGCCAGCGGCGAGGCGCAGGCCGAACGAGAGCTGAGCTTTTCCAAGGTCGGCCGCAAGGCGCGCGTCGAAGGCAAAACAGAGACTGTCTCGCCGCAAAAGCCGCGCCCCGCGTGGCTGGACCGGACGGGTCCAGCCCTCCGCTCAGAGACCTACGAAACCGCGCGGCTGCGCTTTCCGGGCTACGATATCTACTTCGTCGAAGGTGAATGGCGGGCCTGGGGGCAGGGCAAGGAGACCCCGCGCGACCCCGATCGCGCCTTTCTTGCCTTCTTTCGCAGCTTCGCGGAAAAGAACCCGATTTGAAGGGCTTAGGCTGAAATTGCCCATGGGCAATTTTTATCCGAACCGGCCCGGAGCATAAGGCGACAGGTCCAGGTTGGGCCTCTGGTCCGAGATCAGCTGCGCCAGAATCCGCCCCGTCTTCGCGCCGCCGGTCAGTCCGACATGGTCGTGCCCGAGCCCGAGATAGGCGCCGCTGACCTCGGGCACCGGACCGATGGCCGGGGTCGAATCCACGAGGACGGGGCGATGCCCCATCCATTCGCGGCTCTCCTCCCAGGTGATGCCGGGCAGGACGCGCCGGATGCCGCGCTCAAGAAGCCGGAAGGGCGCACGGGAAGGGGCGCTCTCGAGATCGCCGAACTCGGCGATCCCGGCGAGCCGCAGGCGCCCCTCCATCGGCGTGGCGACGAACGCGCCCGAGGAGATCATCGCGGGCCTGCGGGGCGTGATCGAAGCGCCGAAGAGCTCCATGTGATAGCCGCGCTCGGTGGTGAGCGGCAGGGTGAGGCCGAGATCCTTCGCGAGCGGCGCGGACCACGCGCCGGTGCAGAGGATGACAGTGTCGGCGTCGAGCGTCTCGCCACCCAGACGCACGCCGGTCACAGTGCCGCCGGAGCGGGCGATGGCGGTCGCGGTACCGCGCAGCAGGCGGCCTCCGTCGCGCTCGAAGGCGGTCGCGAGCGCCCGGACATAGGCGCCGGGGTCGGTGATGTAGCCGTGGTTCGGAACCCGCGCGGCGAAGCCAACGGCCGGGCCAAAACCGGGATCGGTCCGGGCGAGCGTGGCGCTGTCCTCTTCGGACCAGGCGATGCCCTGGTTCCGGCGCAGCGCCCACATGGTCGCGTTCGCATCGAAATGCACGCGGTCGCGGTAGAGGTAGAGGAACTCCGTCGGCACGATATAGCGCGCCGCCGGGGTGCCCTCTGCGAGCGCCTGATGCTGCTCGAGGCTGTCGGTCAGAAGCGGCGCGAGCGCCCGGGCGCGGGCCTCGGCGGCAGCGGGCCTGGCATGGGCGAGATGGCGCAGGAGCCAGGGCGCGAGACGGGGCAGGGAGCGCCACTTTAGAAACACCGGTTCATTGGGATCGAGGAGCATCCGCGGCACCTGCCGCGCCAGTCCGGGCAGGTTGGCCTGATCCACCGCGGCTGCGGCGAGGATCCCGGCATTGCCGTAGCTTGTGCCAGAGGCCGGGCCATCGCGGTCGATCAGCGCGACCTCGTGACCGGCGCGGCGCGCCCAGAGCGCGGTCGCCACTCCGACGATACCAGCCCCGATCACCGCCACGCGTTTGACTGTCATGTCCTGCCCCCGATCCTCGTGTCCGGGACCCTTAGGTGGGGCAGGGGCGAAGTCAATCGCTCAGGCGATGGGCTGACCTTCGAAGGCGGTGAGCGTCACGTTCGCGGCCTCCAGCCGCTGGCGGACGGCGCGGGCCATCTCGACCGCTTCGGGCGTGTCGGAATGGAGGCAGACGGTGTCGATGCGGCAGGGCAGGGTCTTGCCGGTGGCGGTGATGATCGCGCCCGCCTGCACCATCTCGACCACGCGGGTAGCGGCGGCCTCGGCGTCGTGGATCACCGCGCCGGGGAGCGAGCGGTCGACCAGCGTGGCGTCGTCATTATAGGCGCGGTCGGCGAAGATCTCGGAGGCGGCGTTGCAGCCGAGCTCGCGCACGGCGCGCTCCTGCTCGGTGCCCGCGAGCACCATGATCGTGGTGTCGGGCGCGACCGAGAGGACGGCGCGATAGCAGGCGAGCGACATCTCGCGGTCGGCGGCGCACATGTTGGCGAGCGCGCCGTGCAGCTTGACGTGGCGCATCGGCGCGCCGGTCGCGCGCGCCATGCCCTCGGCGGCAGCGACCTGGTAGCGCACCAGGTTGGCGAGGCTCTCATGCGGCATGGAGAGCTTTCGGCGGCCGAAGCCCTGCAGGTCGGCGAAGCCCGGATGCGCGCCGATGCCGACGCCGTTCCTGGCCGCGCGCGCCATGGTGCGGGCCATCCAGTCCCAGTCGCCCGCATGCATGCCGCAGGCGATGTTGGCCGAGGTGACGATGTCGAGGAGCGCCTCGTCATCGCCGGACATCCACGGCCCGAAGCCCTCGCCCATGTCGGAATTGAGATCGACGGTCAGGCTCATGCCTCTTCCTCCTGCAAACTGCGCTCGAGATCGTCCCCGGCGGTGACGCCGCTGATCAGTTGATACGACAGCAGATCGCGAATGTCTTCCGGTCGGCGGATCAGGGGGCGGATGCCGCCGCGGAGGCTGGTCCAGGCCTTGCGGGCACGGGCCTCGACCTCGGCGGCGTCCTCGAGCGTGAGAAAGCGAAAGCGGATCGTCGCGCCCGCCGGGGCCTGCGCCGCGCGGGGCAGGTCGCAGGGCAGCACGGTGCCGATCCGGGGGTAGCCGCCGGTGGTCTGGCTTTCGCTCATCAGAACGAAGGGCGTGCCGTCGCCGGTGACCTGAATGTCGCCGGGCACGATGACCTCGGAGAGGACCGAGAGGCCCGCCTCGCTCTCGAAGCCGGGGCCGTCGGGGACCATGCGGACACCCATGCGGTTGGCGCGACTGTCGCGCTTGAAGGGGGTCTCTTCGAAGCGGCGGCGCTCGTCTTCGGGGAAGAACTCGGTCTGGAGGCTCGGGACGACGCGCAGGGTGCCGCCTTCGAAACGCGGCTCGGGCGTGAGGGTGAGGTTGGTGACACCGGCGCGTGGATCGTCGCCCAGGGGCAGGGCGGTGCCGGGTTCGACCGGTGCGCCGAGACCGGCGGCAAGATGGGCCGAGCGCGCTCCAAGCCGGTCTTCGGTGGCGATGCCGCCGCCGAGGCTCAGATAGCCGTAGCTGCCGCGCTCGACCGCGCCGATGGTCAGGCGCGCGCCGCGGGGCAGGGCGTGGCAGGCGTTCCAGGCGATGCGGTCGCCGTCGATGCTGGCCGACATGGTGGCACCGGTGAGCGCGATGCGGGTGTCGGCGGTGGCCTCGAACTCGCCGCCCATGCCCGCGAGCTCGAGCGCGGCCATGACCGGCTGACCCAGAAGTGCTGCGCCTTCGTGGAGCGCAAGCCGGTCGGCGGCGCCGCCGCGCGAGAGGCCGAAGCGCAGATAGCCGGGGCGGCCCAGATCCTGGACGGTGACGCCGGGACCGGCGCGGTGGACGATCAGCTCGGTACTCATGCCAGGTCCTCCTGCGTGGCGCCGCCATTGGCGTCGTCGGGAAGCGCCTCGTAGGCCTCACGGCTGACCGGCTCGAAGCGCACCTCGTCGCCGGGGCGGAGCACGAAGGGCGTGTCGCTGTCGGGTCTGAACAGGCGGAACTTGGTCTGGCCGATATGGCGCCAGCCGGTGGGCGTGGTGACCGAGAAGAGCACGAGCTGCCGGATCGCGACGACCAGCGCGCCGACCGGCACCTTGTCGGTGAGCTTGGTCTGGCGTGGGATGTCCCAGGCCTCGGGCAGCTCGCCCAGATAGGGTTGACCGGGCGCGAACCCGATGGTCTGGACGCGCACCTGCGTCTCGGAGATCGAGCGGATCGCGTCCTCGGCGCTCATGCCCGCGGCTTCAGCCGCTTCTTCAAGCTGCGGTGCGAGCTCGGTCCCGTATACTGTCGGTATACGCCAGAGGCTGCGCCCTTCGGGCAGGTCGGCCTCGGTCCAGTCGCGCGACCCCAGCCGTTCGGTCAGCATCTCGCGCATGCTTGCGTGGTCGAGATGGGCGGGATCGAAGCGCAGGTAGGTGGAGACGAGTGAGGTCGAGCCCTCCTCGATCCCGTCGGGCGCGTCGCTTTCGATCTCGGCCAGGAAGGCCAGCGCGGCGCGGTTCGCGGGCTCCGAGAGCCGGTCGCCGAAGCTCACCAGCATCCCGTCGACGCCGACATTGCGGATCTTGGGCCAGGTTTGGGTCTGATCCGTCATTGCAGCGCCTCCGGCAGCCAGAGGGCGAGGCCCGGCACCGCGATCAGCGCGGCGGCCATGGCGAGCATGGCGATGATGTAGGGGATGGTGCCCAGCATCACCTCGGTGAGCGTCCCGCTCTGGCGCGCGCCCTGCACGACATAGAGGTTCAGGCCCACCGGCGGGGTGATCAGCGCCATTTCGATCAGGACGATCATCAGGATGCCGAACCAGATCGGATCATAGCCCATCTCGACGACCAGCGGCACGATGATCGGGATGGTCACGACCATGAGCGAGAGCGTCTCGATGAAGAAGCCGAGCACGATATAGATCAGCACGATCACGAGGATGGTCGAGAAGGGAGTGAGGCCCAGCCCCTCGAGAAAGGCCTGCAGCTCGCGTCCGATCCCGGCCGAGGCCAGCGTGAAGTTCAGGAAGGACGCGCCGATCACGACGAGCATGATCATCGAAGTGATCTTGATCGTGCCGAGGATCGAGTCGTGGAACATCTGCAGCGAAACGCCTCCGAAGAGCGCGGCGATGACCACGGCCCCGGCGACGCCCACGGCGGCCGCTTCGGTGGGGGTGGCCCAGCCCTTGTAGATCGTGCCGATGATGACGGTGAAGAGCAGGATGATCGGGATCAGCTGCAGGAGCGCGCGCAGCATTTCCGGGAAGGGGAAGGTGCGGCGTTCGCCTCCGAGACCGGGACGGAGCATGCAGAGAATGACTGTGATCACAACGAAGGCCAGCGCCAGCCCGATGCCCGGAACGAGACCGGCAAGGAAGAGCCGGGGGATCGAGGTCTGGGTCAGAAAGCCGTAGACGATCAGGTTGATCGAGGGCGGGATCATGATCCCGAGCGTGCCGCCGGCGGCAATGGCGCCCGAGAAGAGCTTGGGGTCGTAGCCCAGCCTTTCGGCCTGCGGCATGGCGACGGTGGCAACGGTCGCGGCGGTGGCCACCGACGACCCTGACGTGGCCGAAAACATCGTCGCAGTGGCAATATTGGCGTGCACGAGACCGCCCGGAAGCCAGCTCACCCAGCGGTCGAGCGCGGCATAGGTGCGGGTTGCGATGCCCGAACGGACGAGGATTTCGCCCAGGAGCACGAAGAACGGGATGGCGATCAGCGTGGCGTGGTTCGAGGACGACCAGACGAGGTTGCCCAGGCCCTTGATGAGCGGGAAGGGCGAGAAGAACTGGTCGACGCCGAAGCCCAGAAGGAACAGCACGATGCCGACCGGGATCGACAGGGTCAGAAGGCCCAGGAGGCCGAGCGAGAGATAGGCGATCATGCGTGTTCCTCCGCCTCGCCGAAGGCGCCGATGGCGGCCTCGGTCTCGGAAAACTTGCCCTGGCGCACCAGCATCGCGGCGGCGAAGAGCGTGATCCAGGATGCGATAGCGAACCAAGCCCAGCCCAGGAACCACGGCATCTGCACCAGCGCCAGCGGGGTTTCGAGATTGGTGTTCGCGGTCGATCCGTTGGCGAGCGACCGCGCGACGACCGGCCAGGACTGGATCGCGATCAGCGAGATGGTGATCGCGAGGACCGTCAGCGAGAAGAGATCGAAGAGCACCCGTCCGAGCGGCGCGCAGCGGCTGCGCAGGATGTCGATGCGGATATGGCCGAGCTCGGTCAGCGTGTAGGCCATGCCCCAGGAGGTCGCGACGGCCATGACGTAGCCCGAGATCTCGTCGGTGCCGCCCAGAGAGCTGCCAAGCTGCCGCAGCACGATGTCGGCGAGCACGAAGGCCACGCAGGCGAAAAGCAGCACCCCGATCAGGAGCGCGATGACGCGGTTGATGCGTCGGAGTGTGGCGAGGGCGGTCTCGGGCATGGGTCTTCCTTGCTGAGGGGCGGACGGGCAGGGGGCCCGGAGCCGGGGGTCCGGCTCCGGGATGCGACGCGTTACTCGATGGTCACGCCGACGGTCTGGCCGACGCTGTCGTTCCAGCGCGCGATCCATTCGTCACCGGCACGCTCCTTCCACTCGGGAAGGACCTCGGTCACCAGCACCTCGCGGGCGCGCTCGAAATCGGCGTCGGAGGCTTCGACCAGCGTCATGCTGCGCGCGTCGCCCGCGGCGCATTCGCCGTTGCCGGTGAGGCAGGCGATGTCATCCTCGAGCGCGGTCTGCGCGGTTTCCCAGGCGGGCGTCTCGAAGTTTTCGGTGATCTGGTCCTGGATCAGGGTCTTCATCTCGTCGGAGAGCGCATTCCACTTGTCGAGGTTCACCGCCGTCACGACGCTGTCCCAGCCGCCGAGCGGGATCGGCAGGAGATGGGTGGAGACCTCCCACCAGCCGGCGGAATAGCCCGAGCCCGCACCGGTCACGGCGCAGTCGACGACGCCTTTCTGCAGCGCGCCGGGCACTTCCGAGAAGGACACGTTCACGCCCTCGGCGCCGAGCGCTTCGAGGAACTTGGCGGTCATGCGGCCCGAGGCGCGGACCTTCTTGCCTTCGAGATCGGCGAGGCCGGAGATCTCGGCATTGCAGAAGACGACCTGCGGCGGGTAGGGCGCGATGGCCAGGACGTGGCTGTTGAAGCGGTCATGGTATATGTCGGTGACCATCGGGCGGGCCGCGTCGACCATCGCCTTGGCTTCGTCGGCGGTCAGCGCCAGGAGCGGCACGTCGAGCCCTTCGAGCTCGGGCGCGTCGGCCACGGCGTAGTCGGCCACGGTCATGCCCACGTCATAGACCCCGTCGCCGAGCAGGCGGTAGACATCGCCCACGCCGAGGTTCATCTGGTCATGGGTGGTGAGCGCCACGTTGATCTCGCCGCCCGAGGCTTCGGGCAGGGTCTCGGTCCAGAACGGGGCCTCGTACTGCTTGTGCAGCGGCAGGCCGGACCAGGAGCCGACGACCGAGAGATCTTCGGCCATGGCCGGTGCGGCGACGAGGGCCGTGGTGGCGGCGAGGGTGAGTGTCAGGCGTGTCATGGGTGGTTCCTCCGTTGGTATCTGTTTCGTCCGTGTCAGAGACGGTTTTTCGTGGTTTGCGTTCAGTGATGCTTGGGGTTCAGGACCGGGACCTCGGCGGTCTCGGAAATATCGGTGACGAGCATGTGCCCGGGCTTGTGGGTGATGCAGAGCGGCACGCCCGCGCGTTCGATCGCGACCTGGGGGGTGACGCCGCAGGCCCAGAAGACGGGGGTCTTGCCGGGCTCGATCTCGGCCGGATCGCCCCAGTCGGGACGGCTGAGATCGGCGATGCCGAGGCCTTCGGGGTCGCCGATATGCACCGGCGCGCCGTGGGCGAGGGGGAAGCGGCGCGAGATCTCGCGGACCTCGTCGATCCGCTCGGGCGCGATCATCCGCATTGACACGACCATCTTGCCGCCGAAGGGACCGGCGGGCACCGTCTCGATGTTCGAGCGGAACATCGGCACGGTGGTGTCGTGGTCGATATGCCATTGCGGCACGCCCGCCTCTTCGAGCGCGCGCTCGAAGGTGAACGAGCAGCCGAGCGCGAAGGCGACCATGTCGTCGCGCCAGATATCGGTGATGTCGGTCACGCTGTCGGCCAGTTTGCCGTCGAGATAGATGTTGTAGGCGGGCACATCCGTGCGGATGTCGATGTCGCGGCCAAGCGTGCGCATCATCGGGTCGCCGGTGTCGGAGACGCCGACCAGCGGGCAGGGCTTGGGGTTGCGCTGGCAGTAGCGCATGAAGTCGAGCGCATAGGCCTCGGGCAGGATGGCGAGGTTCGTCTGCAGGTGCCCGGCGCCCAGCCCGGCAGTGTGCTTGACGTAATCGCCGCTGCGGATCGCGGCGCGCAGGCCCGGCAGGTCGCTCAGGCGCAATGTTTGATAGGCAATGCTCACGGCAGTCCCCCCTCTCATGGATATGGAAAGGATTCCTGGCGCGGCCTATAAAATCAAATCATATAATGCTTTCATAAGTGATCATGAAAATTTATTGGCATAGTCGAAAGCGACGCTTTGGGCCATCTGGGCCACGGTCTCGGCCATCTGGTTGCGCGGGTTGGCGCGGAAAGAGGCAGTAAAGAAAAGCGGCTGCGGCACCCAGCCGGGATCGAAACGGCGAATCGTTCCCGCGGCAAGGTAGGGCCGGGCGAGATCGGCGGGCAGGGCGGCGACGCCGAGATTGGCCTCGACCAGCCGGAAACAGGCCAGAAGCGAGGAGGAGGGGAAGAGCCGCACATCGGGGCCGACCCTCTCGAAGAGCGTGGAGCGCAGCTCGCGATAGGGGCGGGTCTGGCGGGCATAGGTCAGGACCGGCTTGGCGAAATGGCCGGAGGGGTCGGCAAGCTCGGGTGCCTCGGCCGAGACATACCATTCGAGCGCGAAGCCCGGCAGGTCGAGATTGTCGACGGAATAATCCGAGATCGGGCCGAGGAGGATCGCGAGATCCAGCTCCTCGGCGATCAGCGCGTCGCGCAGGTTCAGCGATATGTCGACGTCGAACTCGATGTCGAGATTGGGATAGCGCGCGTGGCAGAGCGCGATCAGGTCCGGCAGCCAGCATTGCGCGATGGTCTCGGACACGCCGAGCCTCAGGCGCCCCTCGAGGCTCTCGGGAGAGATCACGTCGCGGGTCACCATCTCGGAGAGATGCTCGAACTTCTCGGCATAGGAGAGCAGGAGCTCGCCGCGCTTGGTCAGCCGCATGCCGCCGCCCTCGCGGTCGAAGAGCGCGGCGCCGACGGTGTCCTCGAGCGCCTTGATGCGGGCGGTGACGGCGGGCTGGGTCAGGTGCATCGCGGTCGCGGCCTTGCGCACGCCGCCGAGCCGCGTGACGGCGAGAAAACTGCGCAGGTGTTCGAGGTTCAGCCGGGCCATGACGGGACAGTGGCACGCCGCGCCGCCGCCGTCAGCCCCGCTCCGCGCTCAGGCAAAGGCGGACCAGCCCGCGGCCTGGGCGATGCGGTCGGCAAGCCAGGTGCCCCAACGCGAATTGCCGTATTCGTCGAGGCCCGGCGACCAGAGCGCGATCGAGGCGATGCCCGGTGCAATCGCGAGGATCCCGCCGCCGACGCCGGATTTTCCGGGCAGCCCGACGCGATAGGCGAACTCGCCTGAGCCGTCATAATGCCCGCAGGTCATCATCAGCGCGTTGATCCGCCGCGCCCGGATCGGCGATACCATGCGCGGCGCGCGCGGCAGCCCCGCAAGGCCCCGTCCCGCGCGGGCGAGCTGGCGACAGCTCATCTCAATGGCGCATTGGTGGACATAGGTCCCGAAGAGCAGCTCGGGCGGGTTCTGCAGGTTGTCGCAAGAGGCGAGGTAGTGGATCAGCGACAGGTTGCGGTGGCCGGTGGCCTTTTCGGAATTGGCCACGGCGCCGTCGATATGGATCTCGTCATCATCGGCGATCCAGCGGATCAGGCCCATGAGTTCCGACAATGCCTGCTGCGGCTCGCGGCCCGAGAGCAGCGCGTCGGTGGTGACGAGCGCGCCGGCATTGATGAAGGGGTTGCGCGGACGGCCGCCCTCGCGCTCCAGAAGGAAGATGCTGTCGAAGCGGGTGCCCGAGGGCTCGCGCCCGACGCGCCGCCAGAGATCGTCTCCGATCCGGCCCAGGACGGCGGCGAGCGAGAAGACCTTGGAGACCGACTGGATCGAGAACGGCCGGTCGGCATCGCCGGCGACGATCTCGGTGCCGTCGGCGAGGATCACCGCTGCGCCGACCTGCGCGGGATCGACCGCGGCCAGCTCGGGGATGTATTGCGCGGGCACGCCCCAGTCATCGGCGGCGCGGATCTCGTCGATCAGGTCCTCGAGCAGGCGGCGCAGCTCGGCCGCCCGGATGGTGGGTCGCCGCCGTTCGGCCTCTGTCTCCGCCATCGCTCGAGCCTCCTGCCAGCGCTTCTGTCGTCGGGGTCCAAGGTCGCGGGGATTGGACGGGGGCGCAACCGCCCTTTGGGTCAGCGCGCGGCGTCGAGAATGGCCATGAGCGCGTCGGTGTCGAGCGCCACGGGGTTGGCCTTCATCGAGGACGAGCTCGTCGCCATCTCGGCCGCCGCGCGCCGGTCCTCGGCGCTGACGCCTTGCGCGTCGAGCCCGGGCAGGCCCGCGCCGCGTGCC
>NZ_JBHTMU010000045.1:0-31596 GCF_042679605.1 Litorisediminicola beolgyonensis | reverse complement strand
AGATTAGACATATCACCGCTCTGTTTTCGTGCGGTGAATCATGCCCTTCGGCTCAGATCAATGGGTCCTGAGCCTAGCTGGGGAAAATTGCTCCAAGTGCGAAACAAAGAATAAAGAAATCGTATAGCCCAATGTCACGACCACCGCAGCGACACTTGCGAAAAGCCATTTTTTAGCAAGTTCGTCGTTAAGCTTTGCCTCTTCCTGAAAGTAAATTGCCTGCTGCGTAACACCCTGCTCTTTTGCCAGCTTTTTGACATCGGCTAGAAGCTGCTCGGCCTGAGCTTTGCTTTCTAACATCTCCGCGCCAAGCCGATCCTTAAGATCTTTGGCCGCCTGTATTGCAGCACGACCCTCTGCCTCAATCTTGGCAAAGTCAATTGTCCTAGCCACCGAATAAGAAATATGAGGCTGCAAAGTCGCAAAATGAGTTGTATAAGCTGCCGAAAGCTTATCTGGCATTGCAGATTGACGATCACGAATGCTTCCTTCGTCGGGATCGAAAGCCCGCGCCTCCTCGAGCAAGGCAAAAGCACCGTCAGCAGCAGATTGAATTTGCCTGAGGGTCTGATCTGGGAATTCGCTCAGTGCCTCTAAGGGGACGCGCTGAAACAGTGAGACCAATTTGCGTGCTGGCTCCACCGCCGAGGCGAAAGCGTATGAACCTAGCTCTTTCTCTCGGGTAATTTTCTCGGGCTCAAAAGCCTGAACCCGTGACAGTGACTCTCGAGCGTTCTGATAAATATCAGACATCACCAATCACCCCCTGAAACTCCCGCCATTCTCCCTTGGACATGCCGGAGGTCTCCTGCGTGACTTCCTCTCCCGCCAGCATCCGGCGGATGCAGTCGAGCGCGGTGGACGAGAGGGTGGCGCCGCCCATGCGGTAATCCTCGAAGGCGCGGTAGGCGAAGGGGACCCAGTCCTTGACCATCTCGCAGATCGCGTCGGCATAGACGCGGATCTCGTACTGGGCGTGGGCATCGGCGCGCAGGCGCAGGAAGTGCAGGAGGTTGTGGAGATCGACCTTCCAGTACCATTGCGTGTAGATGTTGGCGGGCAGGTTCATCCGCGCCAGCTCGCGCGCGAGGCCCTGCTGGCCCTCGTCCGAGATCATCTCTTCGTAATGGTCGTAGCAGCGCATCGCGTCGTCGCGGAGGATGCGCAGCACGCGCTCGGCCTCTTCGCCCGAGAGCGCGGCGCCCCGGCCCTGGTTGTTGGTGGTCGATTGCGCCGCGAGCGCGTCCGGCGCGGGGATGTAGAACTCGCGGTCGAGGATCGAGTAGCGGGCGGAGTATTCGTTCACGTTCGCGGTCCGGTGCCGGATCCATTGCCGCGCGACGAAGACCGGCAGCTTCACATGCAGCTTCAGCTCGCACATCTCGAAGGGGGTCGAGTGCCAGTGGCGCATCAGGTAGCGGATGAGGCCCTCGTCGTTCGACACCGCCTTGGTGCCGCGCCCGTAGGAGACGCGCGCCGCCTGGCAGATCGCGGCATCGTCGCCCATGTAGTCGATGACCCGGACAAAGCCGTGATCGAGCACCGGGCGGGCGTGGTAGAGATGCGCCTCCATAGCCGGAACGGTGGCGCGCAGCGTCGGTTGCGTGCGCCCGCGCAAGTCGTCGATCTCGGCCTGTTGCTCCGGTGTCAGCGTCATAAGTCCCTCTCCTCTGCCGATGGGATTCGCCCTGTGATCATAGATATGGCCGTGGGCGGGGGAAAGCACCGCTAGATGCTGTGTGGGCAAATGCGCCGCAGTTTCCGCAAAATTTTAACACTTCCGGCTCGGTGGAATTGACTTGCCCGGCCCCGGAACGGAGTCTCGCGCCAAAAGTTCGAACAGGTTTCGGGGCAGATACATGGATTTCAGGACGATTGCGGCCGTTCTTCTCGGCTTTTCGATACTCTCTGCCTGCGGCGGACAAGGCGACAACCCGCTGGGGCGCGAAAACCCCACCGAAGAGCCCGATGACGGAGAGGACGGCGAGGAGGATCCGGTGGTTCCCGTCGACGATCCCGAGGATCCGCTGGTCAACGAGGGCAGCACCGACGATTTCTATTCGATCGAGGATGTCGACAAGATCACCCTCGACAGCGACGATGACGGCAACCCGATCCTCGTGGTCGAAGGCCTGACGCTCGATGGCGGCGGCGCCGAGACCGTCTATGTGCGCCGCACCGATCTCGACCAGTCCGGCTTCCTCGCTTTCGCGATCCAGGACGACCCGCTCGACCGCTATGTGCGCGGCTATATCGATGCCGACAACAACGGCGGCACGGTCACCGCGGGCGTCGCCGTCTCGGGCGCGCAGTTCAATCGGTATTTCCGTGGCGCGACCGTGACGCGGACCGACGATTACGATCCGCCCGCGGCCACCGACGCCACGGGCCTCGTGACCTATACCGGCAATTACGTGGGCGTTCTGAACATCGAGGGCACCGATAGCGAGCTTCTGCCCGTGATCGACGCCGCGGACGAGATCATCCCCGGCACCGTGGTGCTGACGACGACCGGCAAGGTGTTCCTGAACGCCGATTTCGCCGACCTCGCCATCAACGGCTCGGTCTATGACCGCGAAGCGGTGGAAATCGGCCTGTCGCTTCCGTCCTACGCGCTGATCCTCGGTCGCATCGACGACGAGGGCAATTTCGGCGGCACGATGGAGTTCAGCAACGACCAGACCGTCGACGCCTATGAAGCGCTCGATCAGACCGAAGGTGGCGTCGGCCAATATGCCGGCATCATCGGCGGCGAGGACGGCGCGGCGATCGCAGGCGCGCTGACCATCGACTCGATCGACGGCGGCGACGACATCCTCGGCTTCACCAACGAGGAAGAGATCGGCGTCTTCACGTTGGAGAAATGCGGCACCGACGGCGCCAACGCGGCCCGCTGCGCCGAGGTCAATCCCGACTTCAGCGCCGATTGATGACGTGACCCGCACGCTGCTTCTTGCGACGGCGCTGGCGCTCCTGACGAGCCCGGCGCCGTTTGCCTTTGCCCAGACCGAGCCCGTGTCCCTGACCGTGCCGCAGGCGCGCTCTGCGGCTGTGCAGGCCATGGTCACAGGCGATCTCGAGACCGCGGACCGGCTGTCGCGCGGCCTGATCGCGGTGCAACCCGAGGACCCTTCGGTCTGGGCGCTCGACGCCCGTGTCGCCGATGCCCTGAAATCCGATCCCCGCGCGTTGTCGAGCGCCGGTCGCGCCTTTCGGCTGGCCACGGATCGTCCCCTGCGCTTCCGCGCGGCGGACCTTGCCGCGCGCGCGGCGTTCCGCTCGGGCCGCTACACGCTGGCGCAATACTGGCTGCGCCGTGCGACGGACCTCGCCCCATCCGACGAGATCCGGGCCCGCGTGATCGAGGATTACCGCCTTGTGCGCCGCGTCAATCCGCTCCGCTTCGCGCTGGACCTGTCGGTCACGCCCAGTTCCAACGTCAATGGCGGGGCGAGCACCGACAGCTTCGAGGTGTCCGGGCTCGACGCGGTGTACGGCACCCTCAGCGCCGAGGCGCAGGCGCTTTCGGGCTGGGAGATGCGCGGACGCCTCAGCGGGTCCTGGCGCCTGTCGGAAAGCTCCGAGCAGCAGACCCGCCTGACCTTCGGCACGACCCTGCGCCGCGTCGCCCTGAGTGACAGCGCCAAGGACGATGCGCCCGACGCCGAGAACTCGGACTTCGCGCTTACGGTGATCGACACCGGCCTCTCCCACAAACGCGCCCTGCCCGGCGGTCGCGCGGTTCTCGACACCGGCCTGAGCCTGGGGAGGGCGTGGTATGGCGGCAGCCATGATTATGATTTCGCCCGGGGCACGCTGGGCGTCACGGCCCGGGTCGATCCACGCTGGACCCTGTTTGGACTGGTGAACCGCGAATTGCGCCACGGCGCGGAAGATGCGGCGCCCACGGATACGTTCGACCGGCTGCGCTTAGGCGCGGTGATGGCGCGCGAGAATGGCGACCGCGTGACCCTTGCGCTCAATTTCAGTGCCAGCGACCGGGACGACGACCGCAATGACGGTCGCGGCATGGGCGTCGATCTGCGCTACGCGCTTGGGGCCCCTGTCGCCGGTGTCTCGCTGGCAGCCGGTCTCAGCCTGAGCCGCGAGACCTATGACGACTATTCCGTCCCGGTGTTCCTTGTCGGCTCCTGCGGCGCGATCATCTGCCTCGAGGACGTGCCGGGCGGGCGCGAGGACAATTCCGTCGCCCTCTCGCTCGAGATGCAGTTCGAACGCGTGGGATATGCGGGCTTCGTGCCGGTGGTCACCTTGGAGGGGCGGCGGAGCGACTCGAATGTGAGCCGGTTCGACACCGAGAGCCTCGGTTTGCAGATCGGTCTGCGCTCGGCCTTCTGAGCGGGCGCTTTACAGAGCGCCCATCTCCGCTAGGTCGCCCGGAAACGGAGACGAGAGGAAAGTTTCATGGGCATTCGCTACATTCACACCATGGTTCGGGTGAAAGACCTCGAAAAGAGCATGGCCTTCTACGAGCTGCTCGGGCTGAAGGAACGCCGTCGCTCTGACAATGAAGGGGGCCGGTTCACCCTGGTCTTCATGTGTCCGCCGGATCAGGACGACGGCACGGCCGATGTCGAGTTGACCTACAACTGGGACGGCGATGAAGGGCTGCCCTCGGACAGCCGCCATTTCGGCCATCTCGCCTACACGGTGCCGGACATCTACGCGACCTGTCAGCACCTGATGGACAACGGCGTGACGATCAACCGCCCGCCGCGCGACGGCCACATGGCCTTCGTGCGCTCGCCCGACAACATCTCGATCGAGCTCTTGCAGCAGGGCGATGCGAAGGAGCCGCAGGAGCCTTGGGCCAGCATGGAGAATACCGGGCATTGGTAAGGCTCTGGGCCGCCGCTCTGCTGGCAGGCTGGCTGGCGGCGCCGGTCTCGGCGCAGGTGCCGTGCCGCCTGGCGCTGGTGCTGGCGCTCGATGTGTCGTCCTCGGTCGATGCTTCTGAATACGTGCTCCAGAAAGAGGGTCTGGCCGAGGCGCTTCTCGATCCCGATGTCACCGGCGCGCTTCTCGCCGGGGGCGGCGGAGTGGCGCTCTCCGTCTACGAATGGTCGGGGCGGCGCCAGAACGCTTTGGTGATCGACTGGACCCGGCTCGATACGCTGGCCGACATCACGACCGTCGTGTCCCGGCTGCGCGCGGCGCCGCGCAGCCAGACGCGCTTTCCGACGGCGATGGGGTACGCCTTGGGCTACGGTGCCGGTCTCCTGCGGCGCGGCCCGGATTGTGCGCGGAGGGTTATCGATCTCTCCGGCGACGGGATCACCAATGACGGGTTCGGTCCAGACCTGGCCTACAAGCATTTCCCCTTCGACGGGGTGACCGTGAACGGGCTCGCGGTGCTCGGCGCCGATCCGATGGTGGTGGACTATTTCACCGACGAGGTGCGACACGGGGTCGGTGCCTTCGTCGAGACCTCGGAAGGCTATCCCGGCTTCCGCCGCGCCATGACCCGCAAGCTCCTGCGCGAAATCGGCGGCATGGTTGTCGGCGACAGCGGCCGCGCGTCCCCGCCGGGCTGATCACCGCGCCGGAGCGCCCGACCTCAGCCCTTTGTCAGCATCTCCGCCCGCTTGCGCACAAGAACGCTGCGCAGATCGTGCATCGCGAGGAGAAGCTGATCCGTCACCATCTCGAGCTGCTCGTCGCTCGCGCGCGACTGCACCCAATGCGCGGTGAGGTTCAGGTGGTCGATGGTGCGATGAATGTCGTCGATCTCCCGCATCTCGAGAAGCGCGCCGCGCTCCGCCGCCCAGCGACGGATCTCCGACAGATCGGCCTCGGTCAGGGTGCGCCCGCCCTGCGGCTTGATATCGCCGTTGCGGATGTTCAGGACGGCGATCGGCTCCATGTCGATGCGGCGCTGCCGGTTCTCGGAATCGACACGAAAGACCATCGCACCGTTCTCTCGGACGCGAAAAAAATACTCGGGAATGGAACCACTCATTTGAACCTCGTTGACACTGGCCCGGTCGCACATGCCGGGCTCTTGCCGGGAGAGTACCCCGTTCGCGCCCTGCGGGCCAATCTTTGTCAGGATAGCTCGGCGCGAAAACGCGCAATGCGTGCACATGCCTCTTCGAGTTGCGCCTCGGAGGTCGCGGTTGAGATGCGGACATGGCCGGGATGTCCGAAGGCCGCTCCGAAGACCAATGCGACGCCGGTCTCCTGCAAGAGAGCCGTGGCGAAATCCTCGCAGGTCTCGAGAAGAGCCCCCTCCCCCGTCCGCCGTCCGAGACAGCCCCTGATCGACGGAAAGACGTAGAAGGCACCGTCCGGCACCGGGCACTCGATCCCGGGAATGTCGTTCAGCCGCGAGACCACGAGGTCGCGGCGGCGCTGGAAAACCACGCGCCACTCCTCCAGGAATTCCTGCGGTCCGTTCAGCGCCTCGACCGCCGCCCATTGGCTGATCGAGCACGGGTTGGTCGTCGATTGAGACTGGATCTTCCGCATCGCGGCGATCAGATGCGCGGGCCCACCGGCATAGCCGATCCGCCATCCCGTCATCGCATAGGCCTTGGAGACGCCGTTGACCGTCAGCACCCTATCGCGCAGACGCGGCTCGACCTCGGCGGGCGTGCAGAAGGTATAGCCGTCATAGGCGAGATGCTCGTAGATGTCGTCCGACAGGACCCAGACATGGGGATGACGCAGCAGGACCTCGGTCAGCTCCGACAGGGCCTCGCGCGAGTAGCCTGCCCCCGTCGGGTTCGAGGGCGCGTTGAAAATGAGCCACTTCGTGCGCTCGGTGATCGCCGCCTCGAGCGCCTCGGGCGTCAGCCGGAAGCCCTGATCGGCGCGCGTCTCGACGATGACCGGCTCGCCGCCGCAGAGCCGCACCATGTCGGGATAGCTCACCCAGTAGGGCGCCGGGACGATCACCTCGTCTCCCGGGTTGAGCGTGGCCATCAGCGTGTTGAAGAGAACCTGCTTGCCCCCGGTCGAGACGCTGATCTCAGAGGGCTCGTAAGACAGGCTGTTGTCGCGCGCGAATTTCGCGCAGATCGCCTCTTTCAACTCGGCGATCCCGTCCGGCGCGGTGTAGCGGGTCTTGCCCGCCTCGATGGCCGCGATCGCGGCTTTGCGGATGTGCTCGGGCGTGTCGAAATCGGGCTCGCCCGCACCGAGCGCCACGATGTCGCGGCCTTGCCGCTTGAGTTCCGCGGCCAATTGGGTCACCGCGACTGTGGGCGATGTGCGCACGCGCGCTAGGCTTTCTGAGAGAAAAGACATGCGGAGCCGCCGACCTTGTATGTGACGCGACGTCTGTCTTAGGGTCGCAACCGCTTGGCTGCAAGCGGCGGCGCAAGGGAAGGAGACGAGATGACCGACTGGTATGGACCGGACGCGGCGACATTCGGGGATCGCGTGGTGGCAGCCCGCGAGGCCGCCGGAATGAGCCAGGAGACATTGGCCAAACGGCTGGGCGTGAGGGTCAAGACGCTCCAGGGCTGGGAGGACGACGCGTCGGAACCCCGGGCGAACCGGCTCCAGATGATGGCGGGTCTCCTGAACGTCTCGATGGTCTGGCTCTTGACCGGAGAAGGCGAAGGCCTGTCGGCCCCCGTGGACATGGTGATCGAGGGACAGGACGCGGCCTCGCTTCTGGCCGATCTCAGGGCGCTGCAGGTCGATCTGCACCGCATGGCCGAAAAGGCCGGCCAGCTCGAGAAGCGTCTGCGCAAGACCCTGCCGCAGTCCAAGGAGAGCGGCGCGTGAAGGAAAAGACCGGCCAAGAGCCACGCGAGGCGCGGATCAAGCGGCTGACCATGCGGTCGATGCGGCGCGGGACCAAGGAGATGGACCTGATCCTCATGCGCTTCGCCTCGCTGCGGCTCGCCGCGATGGATACCGACGCGCTCGACCGCTACGACGCGCTTCTGACCGAGAACGACCAGGACCTCTACCAGTGGATCACCGGCCAGGCCGAGGCACCGCCCGACCACGCGCGGATGATCGCCGAAATCGCGGATGCGACCGAGAAATAGAGCGCATTTGAAGCATCTATGACCGCATTTAACTGAATATTGGTCATTTGCTGTGAACCCTCTCCTCCACACAACGCGGAAATGGCGGAGAGAGCGATGAGCATACATTCGGCGCTTGAGCAGGACGCCCGCTCGGGCTTCATGAACGATTATCTGGAGGCTTTGGCGCTGGTCGAGCGGCTTCACCGGCTGCTCCTCGACGTGATCAAGGACGAGTTCGAACGGGTCGGCGTGCTTGAGATCAACGCCGTGCAGGCGCTTCTGCTCTTCAATATCGGCGATAACGAGGTCACGGCGGGCGAGTTGAAAACGCGTGGCTACTACCAGGGCTCGAATGTCAGCTACAATCTGAAGAAACTGGTCGAAACCGGCTTCATGCATCACCAGCGCTGCGAGATCGACCGCAGATCGGTGCGCGTGCGCCTGACGACGCGCGGCCGCGAGATCCGCGACCTGGTGGAGGGGCTCTTCGCCCGCCACGCCGACGGCCTCCAAAGCCGGGGCGTTCTGGGTGAGACGGGCCTCGAAGACATCACCCATGCGCTGAAACGGATGGAGCGCTACTGGACCGACCAGATCCGCTACATCTACTGACGGCGAAAAGGCCCCCTGCCCGCTTGGCCTCTGGTTGCGCTCGGACCGGCTCACGCCAGCTGTAGACCAGGTTGTGCTGAGGGAACCGTCAGGCTCCGGGGAGGTCGATAAGCGTCCGGGTCCGCTCTTGGACACTTCTGCAGGAAGGCACGAGCCGCGACGGAACGCGGGTCCGAGACGGCACGGCGCGCCCGACAATTCACTACGGCATCGGCGTCTCGAGACGCGTCCCGTTCCATCGCACGCAAACACCGCGCACGAAAAAGCCCCCGCGCCAGAGCGCGGGGGCCTGTCATGTCAGCCGTCAGAGGCCGCTTATTCGCGGCTTTCCGGCGTATCGACCACGAGCGTGTCGAACTCGTCGCCGCCGACCACGTCATCGCTGGCAGAGCTCTCGGGCGCTGCGAGGGCAGCGGCCTGCTCGGCCTCGGCGCGGCGCGCCTCGATCACGACGTTGTCGCGGTCGGTCGCGATCTTGCGGACCTTCTGGGTCGCGCCACCGGTGCCCGCCGGGATCAGGCGGCCCACGATGACGTTCTCCTTGAGGCCCACGAGCTTGTCGACCTTTCCCTGAACCGCGCTCTCGGTGAGCACGCGGGTCGTCTCCTGGAACGAGGCCGCGGAGATGAAGGACCGGGTCTGCAGCGACGCCTTGGTGATCCCGAGAAGGATCGGTTCGCCCTGAGCCGGACGGCCGCCCTTCTTCTCGATCTTGGCGTTTGCCGCGTCGAACTCGGCCTTGTCGACATGCTCGCCCTTCAGAAGCGTGGTGTCGCCGCTGTCGAGGATCTCCCACTTCTGCAGCATCTGGCGCACGATCACCTCGACATGCTTGTCGTTGATCTTCACGCCCTGCAGCCGGTAGACGTCCTGCACCTCGTCGATCATGTAGTTCGCCAGCGCCTCGACACCCATGATGGAGAGGATGTCATGCGGCGCGGGGTTGCCGTCCATGATGTAGTCGCCCTTCTGGACATAATCGCCCTCGGCCACCGGGATGTGCTTGCCCTTGGGGATCATGTATTCCTTGGGCTCCAGGCTTTCGTCGACCGGGTCGATCGCGATGCGGCGCTTGTTCTTGTAGTCCTTTCCGAAGCGCACATAGCCGTCGATCTCGGCGATGATGGCGTGGTCCTTGGGACGACGGGCCTCGAAAAGCTCGGCCACACGCGGCAGACCGCCGGTGATGTCCTTGGTCTTCGCACCCTCGCGCGGAATACGCGCCACGACATCGCCCGCCTTGACGTCCTGACCATCCTCGACCGAGAGGATCGCGTCCACCGACATCGGGTAGGTGATCGGGTTGCCCTGATCGTTGCGCACCGGCTCGCCATCACCATCCATCAGGATGATCTCCGGCTTCAGCTCGTTGCCCTTGGGGGCCGCGCGCCAGTCGGTGACGATCTTCTGGGTCATGCCGGTGGCATCGTCGGTCTCCTCGCGGACGGCCACGCCGTTCACCAGGTCGACATGCCGTGCGACACCGTCCTTCTCGGCGATGATCGGCAGGGTGTAGGGGTCCCATTCGAACAGCTTGTCACCGCGCGACACGTCCTGCCCCTCGGTCACGAAGAGCTTGGTGCCGTAGCCGACCTTGTGGCTGGCGCGCTCTGCGCCGTGCTCGTCGACGATCCGGAGCTTCATGTTCCGGCCCATCACTAGCGTCTCGCCGGCGGCGTTCTCGAGCGTAGAGGCGTTCTCGTACTCGATCTTGCCGGACTGCGAGGCCTCGAGGAAGGACTGCTGACCACCCTGCGCCACGCCGCCGATGTGGAAGGTCCGCATCGTCAGCTGGGTGCCGGGCTCGCCGATCGACTGCGCCGCGATGATGCCCACGGCTTCGCCGGTGTTCACCATCGTGCCGCGCGCCAGGTCGCGACCATAGCACATCGCGCAGACGCCCTCTTCGGCTTCGCAGGTCAGCGGCGAACGGATCCGCGCGGTCTGCACCGCGGCGTCCTCGATCGCATCCGCCATACGCTCGTCGATCAGGGTGCCTTCCTTGATCAGCACGTCCTCGGTGCCGGGAACGAGGATGTCCTCGGCCGCAACACGGCCCAGAACGCGCTCGCCCAGCGAGGCCACGACCTCGCCGTCGTTGATCGCCGCTTCCGCGGTGATCGACCGGTCGGTGCCGCAATCCAGCATGCGGATGATGCAGTCCTGCGCCACGTCGACGAGACGACGGGTCAGGTAGCCGGAGTTCGCGGTCTTGAGCGCGGTATCCGACAGACCCTTCCGGGCGCCGTGGGTCGAGTTGAAGTATTCAAGAACGGTCAGACCTTCCTTGAAGTTCGAGATGATCGGCGTCTCGATGATGTCGCCGTTCGGCTTGGCCATCAGGCCGCGCATCCCGCCGAGCTGCTTCATCTGCGTGACCGAGCCCCGCGCACCGGAGTGGGCCATCATGTAGACCGAGTTCGGCTCGGCTTCGGCACCGTCCTCGTCGCGCTGAGCGGCCGAGATGGTCTGCATCATCGCTTCGGTGACCTTGTCGTTACATTTCGACCAGGCGTCCACGACCTTGTTGTACTTTTCGCCCTGGGTGATCAGGCCGTCCATGTACTGCTGTTCGAAGTCCTTCACCTGCTCGCGGGTCTCTTCCACGATCGGCCACTTGCCTTCGGGGATGACCATGTCGTCCTTGCCGAAGGAAATGCCCGCCTTGAAGGCCTCCTTGAAGCCCATCGACATGATCTGGTCGCAAAAGATGACCGACTCTTTCTGACCGCAGTAGCGGTAGACGGTGTCGATTACCCGCTGCACGTCCTTCTTCCGAAGGAGCGTGTTGACCAGATCGAAGGGCGCCTTGTTGTTCATCGGCAGGAGCGCGCCGAGACGCGCCCGGCCGGGCGTGGTCTCGTAGCGGGTCCAGACCTCCTGGCCCTCGCCGTCGATCTGCTTGATGCGGCAATGGATCTTGGCGTGCAGATGCACCTCGCCTGCGTTCAGCGCGTGCTCGACCTCTTCGATCGACGCAAACGCCATGCCTTCGCCCTTCATCCCCTCGCGCATCAGCGTGAGGTAGTAGAGGCCCAGAACCATGTCCTGCGACGGAACGATGATCGGCGCGCCGTTGGCGGGCGACAGAACGTTGTTCGTCGACATCATCAGGACGCGCGCTTCGAGCTGCGCTTCGAGCGACAGCGGAACGTGCACGGCCATCTGGTCGCCGTCGAAGTCGGCGTTGAAGGCCGAGCAGACCAGCGGGTGAAGCTGGATCGCCTTGCCTTCGATCAGGATCGGCTCGAAGGCCTGGATGCCGAGACGGTGCAGCGTCGGCGCACGGTTCAGGAGAACCGGGTGCTCGCGGATGACCTCGTCGAGGATGTCCCAGACCTCGGGACGCTCTTTCTCGACCAGCTTCTTCGCCTGTTTCACCGTCGAGCTGAGGCCTTTTGCCTCGAGGCGCGAATAGATGAACGGCTTGAAGAGCTCGAGCGCCATCTTCTTCGGCAGACCGCACTGGTGCAGCTTCAGCTCGGGGCCGGTCACGATGACCGAACGGCCCGAGAAGTCGACGCGCTTGCCGAGAAGGTTCTGGCGGAAGCGGCCCTGCTTGCCCTTGAGCATGTCCGAGAGCGACTTCAGCGGACGCTTGTTGGCGCCGGTGATGACGCGACCGCGGCGACCGTTGTCGAAGAGCGCGTCGACGGATTCCTGCAGCATCCGCTTTTCGTTGCGGACGATGATGTCCGGCGCGCGCAGTTCGATCAGCCGCTTGAGACGGTTGTTCCGGTTGATCACGCGGCGATAGAGGTCGTTCAGGTCCGAGGTCGCGAAGCGGCCGCCATCGAGCGGCACCAGCGGGCGCAGTTCGGGCGGGATGACCGGAACGACGGTCAGCACCATCCACTCGGGACGGTTGCCGGATTCCAGGAAGCTTTCCACGACCTTGAGCCGCTTGATGATCTTCTTGGGCTTCAGCTCGCCGGTGGCTTCCTTGAGCTCCTCGCGCAGCTTCTCGGCCTCGGCTTCGAGGTCGATCTGGGCCAGCATCTCGCGGATCGCTTCAGCGCCGATATTGGCGGTGAAGGCGTCCATGCCATAGGCGTCCTGGGCGTCCATGAACTCTTCCTCGGTCAGCATCTGACCGTAGGTGAGATCGGTGAGGCCCGGCTCGATCACCACGTAGTTCTCGAAGTAGAGAACCCGCTCGAGATCGCGCAGCGTCATGTCGAGCATCAGGCCGATGCGAGAGGGCAGCGACTTGAGGAACCAGATATGGGCGCAGGGCGCGGCCAGTTCGATATGGCCCATCCGCTCGCGGCGGACCTTCTGCAGGGTCACTTCCACGCCGCATTTCTCGCAGACGACGCCGCGATACTTCATGCGCTTGTACTTGCCGCAGAGGCACTCGTAATCCTTGATCGGGCCAAAGATACGCGCGCAGAACAGGCCGTCACGCTCGGGCTTGAACGTGCGGTAGTTGATGGTCTCGGGCTTCTTGATCTCGCCGAAGGACCAGCTGAGGATCCGTTCGGGCGACGCCAGCGACACCTTGATCTCGTCAAAGACCTTGGGCGGGGTCAGCGGGTTGAACGGGTTGTTGGTGAGTTCCTGGTTCATGTGCATTCCTTTGAAGAATGGGTGCAGAGGGACGAGCCAAGCCCCGGATATTCAGTCAGAAATCCGGGGCTCGGCGTGACGCGCGCGGTTATTCGGCGTCCTCTTCCTCCGCATCCAGGAGTTCCATGTTGAGGCCCAGACCCCGGACCTCCTTGACGAGAACGTTGAACGATTCCGGCACGCCGGCCTCGAAATTGTCCTCGCCCTTGACGATCGACTCGTAGACCTTGGTCCGGCCCGCCACGTCGTCCGACTTCACCGTCAGCATTTCCTGCAGGGTGTAGGCGGCGCCGTAGGCTTCGAGGGCCCAGACCTCCATCTCGCCGAAGCGCTGACCACCGAACTGCGCCTTGCCGCCCAGGGGCTGCTGCGTGACGAGGCTGTACGGCCCGGTCGAGCGCGCGTGGATCTTGTCGTCCACGAGGTGGTGCAGCTTGAGCAGGTACTTCACGCCCACGGTGACGGGACGCGAGAACTGCTCGCCGGTGCGGCCGTCGAAGAGGATCGACTGGCCGGAGGTGTCAAAGCCCGCCCGGGTGAGCGCGTTGTTGACATCGGCCTCCTTGGCGCCGTCGAAGACCGGCGTCGCGATCGGCACGCCACGGGTGACATTGCCTGCCGCTTCCACCAGCATGTCCTCGTCCATGCCCGAGATGCCCTCGTCGTAGACGTCGTCGCCATAGGCCTCTTTCATCGCCTCGCGCACGGGGGTCAGGTCGCCGGTGCGGCGATAGTCCTGCAGCGCCTCGTCGATCTTGAGGCCCAGACCGCGCGCGGCCCAGCCCATATGCGTCTCGAGGATCTGGCCCACGTTCATCCGGCTCGGCACGCCGAGCGGGTTGAGGCAGAAGTCCACCGGGGTGCCGTCCGCCAGGAACGGCATGTCCTCGATCGGCACGACCTTGGAGATGACGCCCTTGTTGCCGTGACGACCGGCCATCTTGTCGCCGGGCTGAAGCTTGCGCTTCACCGCCACGAAGACCTTGACCATCTTCATCACGCCCGGGGGCAGATCGTCGCCGCGGCGCACCTTCTCGACCTTGTCCTCGAACCGCGCGTCGAGCATCCGCTTCTGAGCGTCGTACTGCTCGTTCAGCGCCTCGACGATCTTGGCATCGTCCTCGTCGCCGAGGGCGAGCTGCCACCACTGGCCGCGGCTCAGGGTCGAGAGAAGCTCCTCGGTGATCTCGGAGTTCGGCTTGACGCCTTTCGGCCCCTTCACCGCGATCTTGCCGAGGATCATCGACTTCAGGCGCGCGTAGATGTTGCGGTCGAGAATGGCGAGCTCGTCGTCCCGGTCACGGGCCAGACGCTCGATCTCTTCACGCTCGATCTGCAGCGCACGCTCGTCTTTCTCGACGCCGTGACGGTTGAAGACCCGCACTTCCACGACCGTGCCGTAATCGCCCGGCTTCACGCGAAGCGAGGTGTCGCGCACGTCCGACGCTTTCTCGCCGAAGATGGCGCGGAGGAGCTTTTCCTCCGGCGTCATCGGGCTTTCGCCCTTGGGCGTGATCTTGCCCACGAGAATGTCGCCCGGCTCCACGTCGGCACCGATATAGACGATGCCCGCCTCGTCGAGGTTGCGAAGCGCTTCCTCGCCGACGTTCGGGATGTCGCGGGTGATCTCTTCCGGCCCGAGCTTGGTGTCACGCGCGGCGACCTCGAACTCCTCGATATGCACCGAGGTGAAGACGTCATCGCGGGCGATCCGCTCGGAGATCAGGATCGAGTCCTCGTAGTTGTAGCCGTTCCAGGGCATGAACGCGACGATCACGTTCTTGCCGAGAGCCAGCTCGCCCATATCGGTCGACGGACCGTCGGCGATGACCTCGCCCTTGGCCACGGTGTCGCCCACCTTCACCAGCGGACGCTGGTTGATACAGGTGTTCTGGTTCGAACGCTGGAACTTGCGCATCCGGTAGATGTCGACGCCGGCATCGCCAAGCTCGAGATCCTCGGTGGCGCGGACCACGATCCGCATCGCGTCGACCTGGTCGATGATCCCTGCCCGCTTCGCCATGATCGCAGCGCCGGAGTCGCGGGCGACGACGCCCTCGATGCCGGTGCCGACGAGCGGCGCTTCGGAGCGCAGGGTCGGCACCGCCTGCCGCTGCATGTTCGAGCCCATCAGAGCGCGGTTCGCGTCGTCGTTCTCGAGGAACGGGATCAGCGAGGCTGCAACCGACACGAGCTGCTTCGGCGACACGTCGATCAGGTCGACCGTCTCGTTCGGAGCCAGCGTGTAGTCGCCCGCCTGGCGGGTGGACACGAGGTCGTTCACGAAGCGCATGTTCTCGTCGAGGTTGGCGTTCGCCTGCGCCACGGTGTGGCGCATTTCCTCGGTCGCGGACATGTAGTGAACCTCGTCGGTCACCTGCCCTTCCTTGACCACGCGATACGGGGTCTCGATGAAGCCGTACTTGTTCACCCGCGCGAAGGTGGCGAGCGAGTTGATCAGGCCGATGTTCGGACCTTCCGGCGTTTCGATCGGGCACATCCGGCCGTAATGGGTCGGGTGCACGTCGCGAACCTCGAAGCCTGCGCGTTCGCGGGTCAGACCGCCCGGCCCGAGGGCCGAGAGACGACGCTTGTGCGTCACTTCCGACAGCGGGTTGGTCTGGTCCATGAACTGCGACAGCTGCGAGGAGCCGAAGAACTCGCGCACCGCGGCCGCGGCGGGCTTCGCGTTGATCAGGTCCTGCGGCATGACCGTGTCGATCTCGACCGAGGACATGCGCTCCTTGATGGCGCGCTCCATCCGCAGAAGGCCGACGCGATACTGGTTCTCCATCAGCTCGCCGACGGACCGCACCCGGCGGTTGCCGAGGTGGTCGATGTCGTCGATGTCGCCGCGACCGTCGCGCAGGTCGACGAGCGCCTTGATGCAGGCGACGATGTCCTCGCGGTCCAGCGTGCGCTGGGTGTCCGGCTTGTCGAGATTGAGGCGCATGTTCATCTTCACGCGGCCCACGGCCGAGAGGTCGTAGCGCTCGCTGTCGAAGAAGAGCGTGTCAAAGAGCGCCGAAGCGGCCTCGACCGTCGGCGGCTCGCCCGGACGCATGACGCGGTAGATGTCCATGAGCGCGGTTTCGCGGTTCATGTTCTTGTCCTGCGCCATGGTGTTCCGCATGTACGGGCCCACGGTGATGTTATCGATGTCGAGGACGGGGATCTCGGTGATCCCGGCATCGACGAGCTCCTTGAGGGAGCCGCCGGTGACCTCGCCGTCCTTGTCGACCGTCCAGGTCAGCTCGTCGCCGGCCTCGACATAGATCGCACCGGTCTCTTCGTTGATGATGTCCTTGGAGACAAAGCGGCCGACGATCTGCTCGAAGGGCACGAGCAGGTTCTGGACGTTGCCGTCGTCGATCAGCTTCTTGACCGCGCGCGGGGTCACCTTCTTGCCGGCCTCGGCGATGACCTCGCCGCTATCGGCATCCACGAGATCGTAGGTCGGACGGGTGCCGCGCACCCGCTCGGGGAAGAAGCGGGTCTTCCAGCCTTTGCCGCGCTCGAGCGTGTAGGACACGGTGTTGTAATACGCGTCCATGATCGCTTCCTGGTCGAGACCAAGAGCGTAGAGAAGCGTGGTCACCGGCAGTTTCCGGCGACGGTCGATCCGGGCGAAGACGATGTCCTTGGCGTCGAACTCGAAATCCAGCCAGGAGCCGCGATAGGGAATGATCCGGCAGGCGAAGAGCAGCTTGCCCGAGGAATGGGTCTTGCCCTTGTCATGGTCGAAGAACACGCCGGGCGACCGGTGCATCTGGGAGACGATGACCCGCTCGGTGCCGTTGACGATGAAGGTGCCGTTCGGCGTCATCAGGGGCATGTCACCCATGAAAACGTCCTGCTCCTTGATGTCCTTGACCGATTTCGCGCCGGTATCCTCGTCGATATCGAACACGATCAGACGCAGCGTCACCTTGAGCGGCGCCGAGTAGGTCATGTCGCGCTGCTGGCACTCTTCGACGTCGTATTTCGGCTTTTCCAGCTCGTAGGAGACGAACTCGAGAACCGAGGTCTCGTTGAAATCCTTGATCGGGAAGACCGACTGGAAGACGCCCTTGATGCCCTCGCCATCGGCAGGCTCGGGCTGGTCGCCGGATTTCAGGAACAGGTCGTAGGAGCTTTTCTGAACCTCGATGAGGTTCGGCATCTCCAGCACTTCGCGGATTTTGCCGTAATATTTGCGAAGACGTTTCTGGCCAAGGAAACTTTGCGCCATGTGGGGGTCGCCCTTTCGATTTTCTCTGCCCGAATGCGCACGCTGCCGGGGTTCAGCGGCGCAGTCACGTCAGTGACGGCGTGGAGGGAATCTATTCTCGTCGCGCGTCCCACCGCGCAACTCTCGATCCCGACACTCCAGCCTTGGGAAACTTCGCGCTTCTGGCGAGGCTTCCCGAGACAGGCGTGTGTCATATCCGATGGTCGACTATGCGGGTGCATGGTTGAGGTGAATGGCGGGGCTACCTCGCGGTCCGGAATAGGCGACGTGCGGATTCGAATCGACCGAACCCGCGCGAGGCTTCCGAATATTCCGTAAAGCAGACGGGCGCAACCCCACCCACGGGGAACCGCGCCTAAAAACGCCTCAACCATGCCAACTAAAGAGCCTGCCGTCAAGAAGCGCCTGAAAAGCCATGACGATCACGCCCCGGGTGCGGCGCATGGACGGTGTTGCACCTACGAAAACGGGCGCCCCGGAAGGGACGCCCGCACTTTCGGGAAACCCGAAAGATTACTTGAGTTCCACCTCGGCGCCGGCTGCTTCCAGCTTCGCCTTGATGTCCTCGGCCTCTTCCTTCGAGACCTGCTCCTTGACGGCCTTGCCGCCGGCTTCGACCAGTTCCTTGGCTTCCTTGAGGCCAAGACCGGTGATGCCGCGAACTTCCTTGATCACGTTGATCTTGGAGGCGCCGGCCGACTTCAGGATGACGTCGAACTCGGTCTGCTCTTCGGCAGCCGCGCCACCGGCGTCGCCGCCTGCGGGGCCGGCCATCATGACAGCGCCGCCAGCGGCGGGCTCGATGCCATACTCGTCCTTGAGGATGGTTTTCAGTTCCTGTGCCTCGAGAAGGGTCAGACCCACGATCTCTTCGGCGAGTTTTTTCAGATCAGCCATTGTGACTTCTTTCCGTATCTAGATGTGTTCCAACGTCGGCTCGGGTGAGCGCATACGCATGGTCTCATGGGTGCCGTCAGGCCGCCTTTTCCTCGATGGTCGAGAGGATGGAGGCGATATTCGACGCAGGCGCACCGATCGCACCGGCGATGTTCGAAGCAGGCGCGCCGATGCAGCCGGCGATGGAAGCGATGAGCTCCTCGCGCGACGGCATTTTCGACACGGCCTCGACACCGGCCCGGTCCAGGGCGGTCTCTCCCATGGCCCCGCCAAGGATTTCGAACTTGTTGTTCTCCTTGGCGAAGTCCTCGACCACCTTGGCAGCTGCCACGGGGTCTTCGGAATAGGTGAGGACCGTCATGCCCGTGAGGAAGTTGGCGATGGACGCGCAGGGCTTCCCGTCTAGGGCGATCTTAGCGAGCCTGTTCTTGGCGACGCGAACGGAGCTGCCGTTGGCGCGTGCGCGCCCCCGCAGATCCTGCATCTCGGCAACCGTGAGGCCTTCGTAATGGGCAACCACGACGACGCCAGAGCTTTCGAAGATCTGGCCGAGTTCCTCGACCACTTTCTCTTTCTGGGCTCTATCCACAGTTTCACTCCAATTGTTGGAGGGGGCGACCCCTCCGGCTCTTGTCGGCCGGGACATCCCGGCCAGTCAGGTCCGATTCGGGTCGTCACAATCGTGGATCCGAGCGCCAGAAGCGGCACGCGGCGGAACGATTTGTCTCTTCCCGTCTCAGGCAGGACTTAGCGGATCGCTCCAGCCCACCGTCTCGGACGAATTGAGGGCGCCTGCGAATCTCGCCGACGCTCTCGTGTGCTGCGCTTAGAGGGTTTCGCCGGACTTGTGAAGGGGCTGGGACGAGAATCTCCGCCCCGGTCGTCAAGGTCGGTTTCCGACCCCACGATCACTGCCTGCCGCGTGCCCCCTGCCCCGCTCACGCCGCGGCCGCGGGCGGCCCCTGCATGCTGGCATAGAGCTCGGCCTTGCGTACCGGTTTGACCAGCACGTCGTCCATGCCCGCCGAGAGATATTCGGCGCGCTGATGCACCATCGCGTTGGCGGTCACTGCGACGATGCGGGACGGCGTGCGCGAGGCGGCGGCCTCGGCCCAGCGGATATGCCGGGTTGCGGTGACGCCGTCGAAATCCGGCATCTGGATGTCCATCAGGATGACGTCGAAGCTGCGCGCCCCGGCCTGCCTGACCGCGTCTCGGCCTGAGACCGCGAACATCGTGTCGCATCCCGCGGGCGCGAGAAACCGGCCCAGCAGCGCGCGATTGGTGGCGTTGTCGTCCACGACGAGCACGCGGAGCCCGGCCAATCCGTCCCTGTCGCCGGCGCGGACTGGTGCTTCGGGTCTCGCGCTGTCGGCGGCCCGTCGGAGCGGCAAGAGCACACTGAAAATCGCGCCCTGTCCCGGCACGGAGGTCACATCGAGCGACCCGCCCATCCCTTCGCAGAGCTGCCGCGAGATCGCGAGGCCGAGCCCGGTCCCGCCCTGTTTGCGGGTCGTTCCATCGTCGATCTGGCTGAACGGCTTGAAGATCACCTCTCGTGCGCTTTCGGAAAGGCCGCACCCGCTATCCGTCACGTCGATCCGCAGCTGACCGCCCTCGGTCTCGCGCGCGGTGATCGCGACGGCACCCTGGTCGGTGAACTTGATGGCGTTCGACAGAAGGTTGTGCAGGACCTGCCGCAATCGCTGCGGATCGCCCATGATGTCGCTCGGCACATTCGGGTCGATGTCGAGCAGCAGCTCCAGCCCCTTTTCCCGCGCGCTGGCCGCGAAGAGCGCCCGGGTCGCAGCGACCTCGTTCCTGAGATCGAAGGGCACATCCGCGATCAGCATCTCCCCGGCCTCGATCTTCGAGAGGTCGAGGACGTCGTTCAGGGTGGCAAGCAGGATCTCTCCTGACGCCTCGATGACCGCCACGCAGTCGCGCTGTTCCGGCGCGAGGCTGCCCTCGGACAATTCCGATGCCATGCCGAGGATGCCGTTCAGCGGCGTGCGAATCTCGTGGCTGACATTTGCCAGGAACCGGGTCTTCGCGGCGCTGCTTTGGGCGGCCTGCTCCCTGAGCTTGCGCTCCCGACGCTGATCCCGAGCCGACAGCACCAGCTCGGCAATGACATAGGCAAAAAGCAGCAGGATTAGGCCGCCGACCACCGCATCCGTCGCCGCGCCGCGCTCGGGCACGCCCTTGAGCTCGGACCCAGGACCCGCGGCGTGACGACCGGCAAAGCGATCGACCCATTGCACGCGGAGCCGTTGCGCAAAATCCGCTAGAGCGATCCGCACCTCCGGCATGCTCTCGCGCGTCATGCGGCCGCTCGTTCCCGCGATCTCGACATCGAGACGTTCGAGAAAGGCGCGGTAATCCGCCAGGATCAGGTTCAGCCCGGGCAACTGCCCGGCTTCGCTTTCCTCCGCGACGATCAACCGGCTCCAGAGGAGGTCGAGCCGCAAGGTGATCTCCTCGGCCTCGACGGAGCCTCGCAGATTGTCGGCGAGTGCCTCCGAGAGGCGCTGCGTCTCGAAGATGAGCTCGGACATCTTCCAGGACAGCGTCGTGGCAGAATTGATCGAGCGGATCTTGCGTTCGTGCTGGGCCGTCTGGCCCGCATTGATCGCAAAGACCAGCGCCACCGCGATGCAGAGCGCGATGATCGCGCGGGGCGCGCGGGCCTGATCTCGGAGGATGGAGATCATCGGGTCAATCGGTCACGTGCAACCGCGACAGTTGCCAGATCATCTCGCCATCGAAGCGCTTGTCCTCCGCACCGTCGCGGTCGAGCGGAAAGACGACCCAGATCGGCCCCTTCTCGCGCACGGACATGGCGCGCCCGTCGTGATCGAGCGCCAAGATGACGCCGTGCCGGAAGGCGTATTCTGCGGGAAAGCGGATCTCGTAGCCGTTGAGGGCCGTGAGTTTGAGAGTGTTCCCGGCAAATTCCACCGCATCGAGAAGCGACGCCAGGGTCGGCCCGGCGAAGCGCTGCGGCCCGGTGGTGAAAGAGGTATGTGTCTCGATCTCCTGCCAGTCCAGCCGCTCGAGAAGGGCGCGGTCGAACCGGGCGGCGTCGCCGTCATTGGTCTGGGCGATATTGCCCGTGACGGTCAGGATTGCTCGGCCCTCGGGCGCATCGAGCGCGACAACAGGTGCCGCGAGGCACAGGACCATGGCACAGAGAACGCTGACAAAACGCGGCATCGGACCCTCCTTTCAGGGATCTGGATCGACTATCTCGCCAGTCCGATACCACGGGAAGTCCTAACAGCAGGTTTCGCGCGACGCGCACGCCGACCGATTGCCCTGGAAACGAAAACGGCCCCGGGAGATGTCCCGGGGCCGCTCTCTTGAATTACCGAAGAACCGGAAAGGCTCAGTTGCCGGTCGCGTTGGTCACGTCGACGGTCACGCCCGGGCCCATGGTCGAGGACAGCGAGACCTTCTTCATGTAGGTGCCCTTGGCGCCGGTCGGCTTGGCCTTGGCCACCGCGTCGACAAAGGCGCGGATGTTTTCCACCAGCTTGGTCTCGTCGAAGGAGGTCTTGCCCACACCGGCGTGAACGACGCCGGCGCGCTCGGCCTTGAACTGGACCTGGCCGCCCTTGGCAGCCTTGACGGCCTCGGCAACATCCATGGTCACGGTGCCGACCTTGGGGTTCGGCATCAGGTTCCGCGGGCCGAGCACCTTACCGAGACGGCCGACGATCGGCATCATGTCCGGCGTGGCGATGCAGCGATCGAACTCGATGGTGCCGCCCTGGACGGTCTCCATCAGGTCCTCCGCGCCGACGATATCGGCGCCCGCTTCCTTGGCCTCGTCCGCCTTGGCGCCACGGGCGAAGACGGCGACGCGCACGGTCTTGCCGGTGCCGTTCGGCAGACCCACAACACCACGGACCATCTGGTCGGCGTGGCGCGGATCGACGCCGAGGTTCATGGCGATCTCGACGGTTTCATCGAACTTCGCGTTGGAGTTCGACTTGATCAGGCTCACGGCTTCTTCGACCGTGAGGTTTTCCTTGCCCTCGAAGGCCTCGCGGGCGGCGCGGGTGCGTTTTCCGAGCTTTGCCATCTTACTTCACCTCGATGCCCATGGACTTCGCCGAGCCCAGAATGATCTTCATCGCCTGCTCGACGGAGTTCGCCGAGAGGTCCTTCATCTTGGCTTCCGCGATCTCGCGCACCTGCTTCTGGCTGACGGTGGCGATGGTCTCACGGCCCGGGTTCTCGGCGCCGCGCGGACGGTTCCGCTTGCCGACGGGCTTCAGACCGGCCGCCTTTTTCAGGTAGTAGGACGCCGGGGGCGTCTTGATGTCCATCGTGAAGGACTTGTCCTGATAATAGGTGATCACGGTCGGGCACGGAGCGCCGGGCTCCATGTCCTGCGTCTTGGCGTTGAACGCCTTGCAGAATTCCATGATGTTGATGCCGCGCTGACCGAGCGCGGGGCCCACGGGCGGGCTCGGGTTGGCCTGGCCGGCCTTGATCTGCAGCTTCATCTTGCCAGCGAGCTTCTTGGCCATCTGGCGTCTCCTTTTCCAACGGCCTCGGGGCGCGCCCCTCGGCGATTTGCGTGGCGTGGTCAGGTCCGGACATCGCGATGCCCTCGCCTCCCACGAATGTGCCGTGACGGGCACGACAGAGCGCGCGCATACATCGGCCTGCCGGGTATTGCAAGCATCGAGGTCGCCCGAAGGACTACCGGTCGTGAAGACCCCGCCCGGCGAGGATCGCATCCCGGTGGCGCTCGACCCGCGCTGCGCGCGTGGCCGATTGCTTCGCGCCCGAGAAATAAAGCACGTAGCCGCGCCTCCGCCCCGGGGTCAGCACCTCCCAGGCGTCTCGCAGCGCGTCGTCGCCGTCGAGCGCGTCGATCAGTTCCTGCGGCAGGTCGAGCTCAACGGGCGGCGGATCGACGGTGTCGCCCCGACGAGCGATCTCTACCGCCTGACGGATCAAGGCACGGAAAGCGTCCTCCTGCCGCGCGATCTCTTCGGCGCTGGTCGCATGCACATATCGTCCGAAGCGCGAATTGGGCCCCGGTGCGTGCAGGAGATCATCCGGATCCTCAAGAAGGACGCCCTTGAAGAACGTCATCCGCGCTCCGCTGCTGTAGCCGCCGAGGATCGCGACGTTGCGGTCATGCGCCATGAAACAGGGGGCGCGCCACTTCAGCGCCTCGGTCAGGCCCTCTGAAAGCAAAAGCGCGCGGAACGCTTGAAGCTCCGCGCGCCAGGGACGCTCTTTCGCGAGGTAGCGGTCGATCCGAGGATCCGCGCCACCCATTCTGGGTCAGCCCTGCTTGGTGACCTGCGTGAATTCCAGTTCGACCGGCGTCTCGCGGCCGAAGATCGAGACCGACACCCGGAGGCGCTGGTTCTCTTCGTCGACACCCTCGACCATGCCGTCGAAATCCTCGAACGGGCCGTCGTTGACCTTGACCTTCTCGCCGACCTCGAAATGGATCAGCGTCCGCGGGCTCTCTTCGCCCTCCTGGACACGGCCGAGGATCGCCTGCACCTCGGCATCGCGCATCGGCATCGGGCGCCCCTGCGGTCCGAGGAAGCCGGTGACCCGGTTGATCGAGTTGATCAGGTGATAGCCCGCGTCGGACATCTCCATGCGCACGAGCACGTAGCCGGGCATGAACCGACGCTCGGTCGGAACCTTCTTGCCGCGGCGCACCTCGATGACCTCTTCGGTCGGAACCAGCACTTCTTCGATCTGATCCTCGAGGCCCTGTTCGACCACTGCCTGCCGGATCTGTTCGGCGATCTTCTTCTCGAAGTTCGAGAGCACGCTCACCGAATACCACCGCTTCGCCATCTGGCCCTGTCCCCTGTCTGTCTCGTTCGTCGCCTGCGGGCTCGCGTCGCGTGCACACGTCCGGCGTAAAAGAAAACCGGCGCGCAACTCGAATCGTTGCACGCCCGGTCGTGAAGGTCCGTGTCCCCTACCCAAGCCCCCCGTGGAATTCAAGAGGCCCCGGGTGTCGGGGATCAGCCGAAAATGCCTAGGACGGCCGTGAGCCCGCTGCGGATCACCAGATCCACCAGCGCAAAGATCGTGGCCGCGATGGTTGCGAGCACCAGCACCATGACCGTCGTCAGAAGAACCTCGCGGCGGGTCGGCCACACGACCTTCGCGATCTCGGCTCTCGTCTGCTGAATGAACTGGATCGGATTGGTTCTGCCCATGTCGGTCCTCTGCACAATGACGCCGCGCAGATACGCCCAAGCCTCCCGCGATTCAAGGCCGAGTTCGGGTTTCGCCCTGCCCTTCCGCAAAGCGAAGCAGCCCCGCGCGGCCCATAATGACCTGATCAGAGCATCCCCAAAGGTTTCAAGACGCGAAATTGTTCCGAAACTCACACGGAGATTACAGTTTTGTCATCTGCACGAAAATCGGGAAACTTTTCCGCCGTCGGTCGGTTGTGAGGGCATACCGGATGCAAAACCGCATCCCGGAAGACGAAAGGACTATCACGATGAAACGCTTTATGATCGCCACCGCCATGACCCTCTCGATGTCGACCGCTGCGTTCGCGGCCACCGACGCAGAGATCGCAAGCATTCAGCAGTACATGCCCGACGCCAACGTCGCCGCCTGGAGCGACGCCGATGTTGCCGCGGCCATGAACGTCATCTCCGGCAACGAGTCGCGCAGCACGATCGTGTCGCAGCTGAACGCACTCTATGGCGCACCGACCGCCACCAGCCCCGCGATGATCACCGAAGAAGAGAAAGCGTCGCTCGACCAGTACGTGACCGGCGTTGACTACAGCAAGCTGCCGCAGGCAACCGTCGACGCAGCTCTCGCAGCATCGACCTCGGAAATGTCCGCCAGCGACCGCGAAGCCCGCGTGACGGCCATCCTGACCGGCGACGCAACTCCGATGGGCTCGGAAGGCAACACCGCCACCGCAGCTGAAGTCGCAACCATCAACGCTTACGCTCCGTCGATCGACGTCTCGTCGCTGACCGACGCCGAAGTGAACACCGCGATGAACGTGATCTACTCGGAAGAGAACCGCGACGACGTCGCATCGCGCCTCGAGTCGCTCTTCAACTAAGAGTTCTCACCGGCGTGCAGGCGGAGACGCCTGCTACAGGGGCTGTGCCATTGGCGCAGCCCTTTTTTCTGTGCGCGACACGGGCCTCGAGAGGCCGGTCTCCGCGTCGTCTTGATGTGCGAGAGGGAATGGCAGGGGCAGCAGGGTTCGAACCCGCGACCTACGGTTTTGGAGACCGTCGCTCTACCAGCTGAGCTATACCCCTAGTCCGGAACTTCGGATAGCGAAGCCGCCTCGCAACTTCAAGCCGGAATCAGCCGCATCGACGCGAGTTTGGACACGGGCCCTACGGCCCTGCAGCCCACATCCCTGCCGAATTTCGGTTTCAGTGCATCACCGCGCCGAGAGAATTGCCGTTTCTATGTTTCGTTCGAAATTACACAGTCACGGTGCAGCCTGCAGGTTCGGCACCATCCCAGCGCCCTTCTCACGCCTGCGTCGCGGCGGTGTGCGGCAGCCCGTCGCAGGGATCACCCTTATTTCATGGATTTTCAGTCATTTATCCAACCCCTTTGATCGCCACGCATCACGTTCAAGTCCACGTTTTCGAGAGCATCTCGAGAGAACGGCGTGATTTGCGATGTCCGCGGCCCGGGCCCAAGTCTCGGTCATCGGACACAGCGTCCGGCTCACACGGCGCCAGACGGCGCATCGCAACACACTGAAAGGACTGACCCATGAAAACGCTTCTCGCTCTCACCGCCCTCTCCATCGCTACCATCGGCGGCGCCGCCAACGCAATGGCGCCCTCCTCGTCCGCCGAGCTGACCATCGAGCGCTACGTTCCCGGCGCCGACGTGAAGGCCCTGAGCGAAGCCGAGGTTGCCGCGGTTCTGAACGTCATCAACTCGACGGACAGCCAGAGCGACGCCCGCTCGCAGGCCGCCGCTCTGATCCGCGCCTTCCAATAAGCGCTCTGGCCCCTGTGACCCCGGTCACAGGGGCCGCTACGTTTGCACGTCCTTCCATAGACCGACTCGGCATCTTCGTGTTATGTAAAGAATACGGTCGATCATTTCTCCGACCAGGAAGACCCGAACCAGCCGTCGAAGCCTCCAGACCGAAGCGGAGCATTTTCCGCCCAGGCCATGCGCTTCCAGTTTTTTTCCGGAGCATTTGCTCCACCCCCGTGGTGACGCTGGAACGGACATTACACGTGACTTCATTTCAATCGCGCTTGGCCTCGCCACGCGCCCCGCTCCTTCGCGGGATGACGAAAGGACTTGCCAATGAAACCACTTCTCTTCTCGGTCGCGTACGCGGTCACGGCGCTTGCCGGTGCCGCCAGCGCCCTGGCGCCGCCACTGTCGCCAACCTTGACGATCGACCTACTGCCACCCCTGGCCGAACTCGATGGCCTGACCGAGGTGGAGGTCGACGCGATCATCGACCGTTTGAACGGCACCGATGATGTCGGAGACCGGCACGCACGGCTCGACGCCCCGGCGCACTCCCTGCGCTGATCCACACTTTGCCGCGCCGCATTCCGCGCACGGCCTCACACCAAACTCATTTTTGAAGGATTGAACCCATGAAAACCCTTTTCACCCTCACCGCCGTCTCCCTTCTCGCCATCGCCGGTGCCGCGTCCGCCATGGCACCCTCGGATGTCGACGCGAGCCAGGTGCAGAAGATCGCACCCGGAGCGGACCTGACCGGTCTGAGCGATGCAGAGGTCGCCGCCGTGATGAACGCGATCCGCTCCACCGAGAGCGTGTCGGACACCCGCGCCTACGTCACCTCGCTCCTGAAGGCGTTCCAGTAATCCCCGAAGGGGCCGGTCTCTCCCAAGCGGCCCCTCCACCCACGTGCCGATCCCGTCCTGCGGGATCGGCATTTTCTCGGGTCACGCCGCGCTGCGGGTGACCCGGCGGCTGTTCTCGACGATGCCCTTGTCGAAGAGCTGCTGGATCTCGGTGTCGCAGAGCCCTGCAACCGTCGACAGAACCTCCTCTGTATGCGCCCCAAGCTCCGGTGCGGCGGTCGGCGTCTCCCGCGAGAACTCCGAGAAGGTCACGGGCGCGCCCGGCACCGGGAAGCGGCCAAGCCCGGGCTGGATCATGTCGGTGAAGAGCGGGTTGTCTTCCGAGAGGTCCGGATCTTCCGCGAGGGCTTGCGGAACGGTCCGGAACGGTGCCCAGGTCACCCCGGTCGCCTCGAGCGCCCGGGACACCTCGGAGAGCGGTCGTTGCGCGAACCAAGGCGCAAGCGTCGCTGTGATCCGCGCGCGCAACTCGAAGCGAACGCCTTCGTCGCGCAGGTCCTGACCCGTATCGGCGGCCAGCCGCGTCATCAGGTCCGCACTGTCGGTGGCTTTCACCAGGTTCTTCCACTGACGGTCGGTGAGGCCGATCACCATGACCCGCCGCCCGTCGCTGCACAGGAAATCCTGACCATAGGCGCCGAAGAGCGCGTTGCCCGACTTCGTGCGCGCCTTGCCCGAGAGCGCCGCCTCGCCGATCAGACCCAGATGCCCGATCGTCGCCGCCGCGATGTCCTTGAGGCTCAACTCGACATCCTGACCGACGCCGTGGCGCAACCGGTGGCGCTCTGCCGCGAGAAGCGCGTTGACCACGTGCCCTCCGGCCGCGACATCCCAGGCTGGCAGCGCATGGGCGACAGGCGCCTCATGCCCCTCGGGGCCTGTCATGTCGGGAATGCCGAGCGCCGGGTTCACGGTATAGTCGACCTGCGGGTTGCCGTGGCGGTCACCCATCAGCGTCACCTGGATCAGGTCCGAGCGATGCTGCGACAGGGTCACGTGATCCATCCAGCCGCGCACGCGCAGGTTGGTGATGAAGAGACCCGCGTCTTCACCCGGCGCGGTGATGATCCGGGTGATCAACTCGCGGCCCTCGTTGGTCTTCATGTCGACCGCGACGGATTTCTTGCCCTTGTTGAGCCCCGCCCAGAAGAGGCTCCGCCCCGACGGAGCCAGCGGCCAGCGCCCGGCATCGAGCCCGCCGCCGATCCGGTCGAAGCGGATCACCTCGGCGCCCATCTGCGCCAGGGTGAGCCCCGCGAGGGGGACCGCGACGAAGGCAGAGCCCTCGACCACGCGCATGCCTTTCAGAATACCCATATCAGCGATCCTCCCATTCGGCGGTGGCTTGCAGCCCCTGGTTTTCAGTGCCGCGCGCGGTGCAGAGGCGCAGCTGTCCCGGCCCGGCCTCTTCGGCGAGAAGCCGCATGTCGCGGTCGTGGAACATCGGATGCACCCCGCGGAACCGGAAGCGGTCCGGGGCGCGGCCCATATGCTCGGTCCCGATCTGGGCGAGCATCATCGCCTGCAGGGGCCCGTGCACGATGAGGTTCGGGTATTTCTCGACATCGCGCGCATAGGCGAGATCGATATGGATGCGGTGCGCGTTGAAGGTGCAGGCTGAGAAGCGGAAGAGCAGCGCCTCCGAGACCGGAACACGGCGCTCCACGAGCGGGGCTTCCGGTGGCGCGACGGGTTTCGGAGCACGGAACCGGTCCAGCATCTTCAGGTAGACGATGTCCTGCGTCTCGCGGATCGCCAACCCCGCTTCACCGGCGATCTCATGCGCGACGGTGACGAAGCACATGTTGCCGGTGGAGCCTTCCTTCATCGCGACGTTCTCGATCCGGCTGTGCCGGGTCAGGCGCTCGCCGACGCTGAGGGGCTTCAGGAACTCGAGCGCCCCCGCCGCCCACATGCGGCGCGGCAGCGGTACGGGCGGCAGGAAGCCTCCGAGCCGCGGGTGACCATCCTCGGAAAGCTCGCGCATCGGCACCGTGGGCAGAAAGGCGATCCAGTGCCAGAGCGCGGGCAGCCTGTCGCCGAACCGAGGCGCGGTCGCACCCGCATCAGAGAGCGTGGCGGCCAGCATCGCCGCCTGGATTTCCTCGACCCGGCCCTGGGCGGTCTCTTCGCGTCCAATCCAGTCGGTGACGGCTATCTCGGCCATGTCGCCCAGGCTCCAAATCTGTGTTCACTATAGGAAACTTGCCGGGGCGGCCGGAAAAATCAAATAATATTATAGCCTTATGGGAATACCATGGTATGCCGAACCGGTGCCGCAGCGCAGCGCCGACCTTTCCCGGTCTGAAAACACGGGGCTTTCGAGTGCTGTAGCGCAGCGCTTCCCGGTAAGCCTTGCGTCAGAATGTCTCGGGTCGGCCCGCGCGCTCAGGCCGCGTCAGCCGCTCCTGCCGCCCGGTCTTCCTCCGCCAGGAGCAGATCGAAAAGACGCCCCGCGAACTCCGCGTTCATGTGCAGGGGATCGCCCGGATGCTGCTGCCAGCGCGCGTGAGTAAAGGCGCCCTCGGTGATCGTGTCTTCCGGCTGGAAGAGCAGCGTCACGCCTTCCGCCGCGGCCGCGTCGCACAAGAGCGCTCGCGCCCTGTCGCGATGCGCGGGCTCTGCCAGCCGCGCGCCCGGATGGCGCTGGATCAGCTCCGCCGAGCGGTGGGCGGGATCCTCGGTCCAGGCGTAGAGCGGCGTCGGCGCAACATAGACGCGGTGCCGCCCGAGCGCCGCGATGGCGCGCGCGGCGGTGATCGTCCGGAACGAACTCAGGAACCGGCGCACCTGCAGATCCAGAAGCGCGGCGCTCATGGCATGATCCGGCGAGGCCAGTGCTTCGAGCACGGGCAGGAAGAACCGCGGCGAGGACAGGCGCGCCCCGTAGATCAGGAGCGCGTCGAACGCGTCGATGGGCAATTCGCGCCGCTGGCCGTTGACCTTGAGCACCATCTCCTCGGTCTCCGTGTCACGGCATCGGAACAGGCCGTCGACATAGTCGATCTTGCGGAAGGCCGAGCCGGGTGCGCCGAATAACTCCACCTCGAACCTCTGGCCCAGGGCGTGTCCGGCATCGAGCGCGCGCTTCGGGGCCGAGAGATGGCTGTCACCGAGGATGCAGAGACGCGGACGATCAGGCAAAGGCATCGAGCATCGCCTCTTCGCAGGTGACCGCCGAGGCAGGAACGAATTTCAACCGCTGCGCCCGGCGCTGCTGGCGGATGGTCGGAGGGGGCCCGCCGAAGACGTGGCGCAAGACCGTGTCGACGCCCTCCTGCGTCACCTCGCGGCGGTTCGGCGCGAAAAAGCGCCCCTCCCAGACCGGATTGGTGATGATCTCATAGGACGGGAAATATTCGGTCAGCGGATCACGCAGCGCCACCTCCCCGGCCACGGCCCGGAGCACGGCCTTGGAGTGAGACGTGGCGACGAGCACATGCTGCCCCGAGGCGGTGGCGGTCAGGGGCACCGGCGAGACGGTCAGCAGCACGCGCAGCCCCGGCCTCACGGCGCGCAGAAGATCGAGCGCCCGGGTCAGGTGATGCGCCGTCGAGACGGTGTCGTGATTGCGGAAGACATGGCGGTCGGGATCGAACCCCGTCCCTGGCGTGGTGCCCGGACAGAGCGCGTATTCCAGACCGGTCTCGGCATTCACCCAATGCTCGGTGAGGCCCAGGGTGAAGACGAACAGCTCGGTCCGCGCGAGCGCCCGGCGCCAGGCGGCCAGCGTCGCGTGACGCGCGGCGCGCGCCTCGGCCTCGGACGCGAAACCGTCGGGTTCGATCATCGGGCGCAGCGGGTCGTAGACACGGCCCCCGTCATGCCAGAGCTCGTCCGCCACTGGCGCGGTGCCGAAGGCCATGTCGAGCCATTGGCACAGCATGGACGGTGTGTAGACATTGCCGGTCCGGACCGAGACCGCGTTGAACCCGAAGGCACGCGCCTCGTCCTCCGAGAGAAGCGGCGGTGCGGGCTCTTCCTCGATCCAGGCATAGCCGCGGGCCGCGAAGGCACGCCCGATGTGCTGGGCGAAGCAGCTGCCGGAGGTGAAGATCCGGGCGTCCTTCTGCGGAAGCGTGATCTGCGCCAGGCCGGTGATCCCGCCAGGACCGGGCTCGGTCACGGCACGGCGCCAGAAGGCCTCGGGCCCGAAGCGTGCGTAAGGATGTGTCATCGTGCTGCTCGACGTTTTCGCGGTTCCTAGCGCGCCGCCCCTCCTTCGGTCGAGACGACCCGCACGCGGAACCGTTTCCCTGTGCAGCCGGGACACAAGAAAAGGGCCGCGCCTTTCGGCGCGGCCCTCTGGATAGCTGGTTGCGGGACGCGCGAGTCGCGTCCCGTCCGAAGTTACTCGACGATCTTGGAGACGACGCCGGAGCCGACGGTGCGGCCGCCTTCGCGGATGGCGAAGCGGAGGCCGTCTTCC
>NZ_JBHTMU010000044.1:0-32929 GCF_042679605.1 Litorisediminicola beolgyonensis | reverse complement strand
GGGGCTGCAGGCGCGGGCGCGGGTGCGGCGGCGACCGGGGCGCGGGGCTCGTCGGAATGGGTCAGATCGGGGGCTGGGGCAGGTGCAGTCGGGGCGGCAGGTGCGGCGGCGGCTCCGGCGAGTTGCGGGCGGAGCACAACGGAGCCGTTCTCGAGCCGGGCCTCGACCCGTCGCGCGATCTCGCGTTCGGCAATGCGCGCCAGCATCTCGGCATCGGGGGTCGGGGGTTCGGCGCCGAAATACCGGTCGTCCTGGGCGAGGTCCCGAAAATACTCGGCAATCGCCTTCATCGTATCGAATGAATCGTCAAAACCTTCGAGGGTGCACGAGAACGTGCCGTAAGACACCGTTAGAATTTTGCTCGAACTGACCATGTCGCCGCTCGCTTTCGCTAAATTTCGCAACACTGTGTTTAGAATGATCGGGGGGACCAAAGCGTCACGAATCTGTGCCCGGGACCGTATCATTTCATGGCCCTATTGTGATCTGTTTCCCCCGCTGGCAGGAATGCGACCATGTCACCGGTGATTGTCTCTGTTTCGGAAAAACTGCTGCTGGTCGGTGGCGGGGACATCGACAATGACGCGCTGGCCACCGGATTGTCGGGCGGAGCGACGGTGGTGGCCGCCGATGGCGGGGCGGCGGCGGTCCTGGCGCATGGCAGAGTGCCCGACGCGGTGATCGGCGACATGGACAGTCTTGCGCCCGAGATTGCCTTGCAACTGCCCGAGACCCGGCTTCACCGGATCGACGAGCAGGACAGCACCGATTTCGAGAAATGCCTGAGCCGGGTGCGCGCGCCGCTGATCGAGGCGCATGGGTTTCTGGGCGCGCGGCTCGATCACCAGCTGGCGGTTCTGACCACGCTGGCGCGGTTTCCGGCGCAGCGGTGCATTCTGGTGGGAGACGAGGATGTGGCCGCGCTCTGCCCGCCCGAGCTTGCCCTGGCGCTCGATCCCGGCAGCCGGGTGTCGCTCTGGCCTCTTGGCCCGGTCGAGGGGCGCTCCGAGGGGTTGCGCTGGCCGATCGAGGGGATCGGGTTCGAGCCGCATGGCCGGGTCGGCACGTCGAATGTCGCGGAAGGCGCGGTGCGGCTTGTTCTTGGCGCGCCGCGGATGCTGGTGATCCTGCCGCGCGCCGTGTGGGGCGTGCTCGAGGCCGGGCTCATCGCGGCCCCGGCCTGGCCCGATCTCTAGCCGAGCGGAGCTGCGGGCGGGCGCAAATCCTTGCGTTCGCGCAGGACGATATAGAGGCCCGCGACGATCGTGATCGCGATGCCGGTCTGCGCCAGCGGGTTCGGCCAGTCTCCGAAGATCAGCCAGCCATAGAGCGTCGCGATCGGGATCTCGAGATATTGCATCGGCGCCAGCGTGGTCGAGGGTGCGTAGCGCAGCGACCAGCTCATCAGGAGGTGGCCGATGGTTCCGAGCGCGCCGAGGCTCGCGACCAGGGCCCAGATCTCGGTGGGCAAGGGATGCCAGTCGAAGCCGGGGCCCGAGAGAGCGAAGAGCGGCAAGAGCAGCACCGTCGCAAGCGCGCCGGACAGCGATTGCAGCGCGACCGGTTCGATGCGCTTGGCGATCCGGCGGGTGGTCAGCATGAAGAGCGCGAAGGTCACCGCAACGCCCAGCGGCAGGAGCGCCGCGGCGCCGGTGTCGCGGAAGGCGGGCTGGACCACCAAGAGCGTGCCAACAAAACCCGCCGCGCAGGCGGCGAGGCGGCGCGGGCCGACCTCTTCGCCGAGAAAGAGATGCCCGAGGAGCAGGAGCAGGAACGGCATCACGAAGGCGATGGCGATGGCGTCGGCGAGCGGGAGATAGCGCAGGGCCGTGAACATCAGGCCGATCCCAGCGATGTGCAGAAGCGTCCTCAGAAGCAGCATGCCGAAGAGCGACCTGTCCGGGAGGAGCGTCCCGCCCTTGCGCAGCGCGACCGCGAACGGCACCATGAGAATCGCCTGGAACGCGAAGCGCAGGACGACGAGCTGCAGCACCGGAAGCGCGCCGGTCAGAAGCTTCGCCACGGCGTCGGCCAAGGGCGCCATCAGGCAGAAGGCCAGCATGAGGAGAAGGCCGAGAAGCGGGCGATCGGGTGTCATGGCGCGTTTCTATCCGGGTCGCCGCGGGCGGGCAACGCGGCGCGGGTCTGCTGCGCGTGAGGGGTTTGGTAACCCCGGTCTGTCACTTTGGGGGCATGGAACGAGTCGCTTATCCCGAGACCGCGGTTTATTTCGACGTCTGTCTGGCGCGGCTGGGCGTGACGCTCCTGACGGATGAGGTCGCGATCCTGCGGGCGTCGGTCCGGGAGGTGCGGCGCAAGCGGCCCTTCGGGATCGGCGCCTGGGTGGTGCTGCCCGACCGGATGTGCGCGATCTGGCACGTGCCCAGGAGCGACCCCAATTACGGACAGCGCTGGGGCGCGATCAAGGCGCGGTTCTCGCGCGATCTGCGGCGCGCCGGCCGAGCGCCGGACTGGGCGTTCGCAGAGCCGGGACCCAAGGGTGAGGTCGGGATCTGGCAAAGGCGGTTTTCGGATCACGTGATCCGGGGAAGCGGCGATTACGACGATCATTTGCGGCGCTGTCTGGGAAGTCCCGTGCGGATGGGCCTTGTCGCGCGGCCCGAGGATTGGGCGTTCAGCTCGATCCACCGCGATATGCGCGAGGGGCGGAAGCGCGCCTGTGGTGTTGACGGTGTGCGCCAGCGGAGCGTGCCTCCCGGTGACCCGGTGACCCGGTGACCCGGTGACCCGGTGACCCGGTGACCCGGTGACCCGGTGACCCGGTGACCCGGGTCGAGGCGCGGCCTGGATCGAAATGGAGTTAACGGACAGAAGGGGGTGCGCTGAAATGAGAGACTGCGTGGGCCACGCCGGATGCGCGCCGAGGGCAGGCAGGCGGAAAAAATTACCAATGGGCAACTTGTTACCGTCGGGTTGCGGGCGGTCTCGTGGCGGTTTTTTGAGGAGAGCACGCGTTGCTCTCATGGGTGCGATGACGCGAGAAAAGCTGTGTCCGCAGGTGCGGGCTCTGGATACGGGAACCTTGGTTGGGGGAGGGTGGTTGGGGTTCAAACGTGTATTTCACGCGTTTGATTTCCGGAGGAGAAGGCCATGTCCCTGAAAGGTATCGTCAAGCGCGTCGTGGGCGCTGTTGCCCGCTCGAAGACCGGCAGTACACCTGCGCGCAATCGGCCGGTGAAGCGCCATCAAAGCACCGAGGCGCAGGCGGTGAAATCGGTTGCACGTGCGGCGAAGAAGAAGCTTTAGGCCGACCGACCGCCGTATCCCTGAGCGACAATGGCGGCCTCTGTCGAGGCCGCCATTTTCCGTTTCGATCCCGCGGGTTAATCCGACCGCTTGTCAGCGGGTGAACTTCTTGAACTTGACCCGCTTCGGCTCGAGCGCGTCCTCGCCGAGGCGGCGCTTCTTGTCTTCCTCGTAATCCTCGAAATTGCCTTCGAACCACTCGACATGGGCCTCGCCCTCGAAGGCGAGGATATGGGTGCAGATACGGTCGAGGAAAAAGCGGTCGTGGCTGATGACCACGGCGCAGCCGGCGAAATCCACCAGCGCGTCTTCGAGCGCGCGCAAAGTCTCGACGTCGAGATCGTTGGTCGGTTCGTCGAGAAGCAGCACGTTGCCGCCGGACTTCAGGAGGCGCGCCATGTGCACGCGGTTGCGCTCGCCGCCCGACAAGAGCCCGACCTTCTTCTGCTGGTCGCCGCCCTTGAAGTTGAAGGCGCCGCAATAGGCGCGGGAGTTGATCTCTGCATCGCCGAGCTTGATCAGTTCCGCGCCGCCGGAGATCGCCTCCCACACGGTGTGGTTCGGATCAAGATCGTCGCGGGACTGGTCGACATAGGCCAGTTCCACCGTGTCGCCATATTCGATGGCGCCCGCGTCGGGGGTTTCCTGGCCGGTCAGCATCTTGAAGAAGGTCGACTTGCCGGCGCCGTTCGGGCCGATCACGCCGACGATGCCGCCCGGCGGCAGCGAGAAGCTTAGGTCCTCGATCAGGAGCTTGTCGCCCATCGCCTTTTTCAGACCCTCGATCTCGATCACCTTGGAACCGAGGCGCGGGCCGTTGGGGATGATGATTTGGGCGCGGCCAACCTTTTCGCGCTCGGACTGGCTGGCCATTTCCTCGTAGGCCGAGATCCGGGCCTTGGACTTGGCCTGGCGGGCCTTCGCGCCCTGGCGCATCCATTCGAGTTCGCGCTGGAGGGTCTTCTGCTTGGCCTTGTCCTCGCGGGCTTCCTGCTCGAGGCGCTTGGCCTTCTGTTCGAGCCAGGCGGAGTAATTGCCCTCGTAGGGAATGCCGCGGCCGCGGTCGAGTTCGAGAATCCAGCCGGTGATGTCGTCGAGGAAATAGCGGTCGTGAGTGACGCAGAGGATGGTGCCCTTGTAGGCGATCAGGTGGTTTTGCAGCCAGGCGATGGTCTCGGCGTCGAGATGGTTGGTCGGTTCGTCGAGAAGCAGCATGTCGGGCGCTTCAAGGAGGAGCTTGCAGAGCGCCACGCGGCGCGCCTCGCCGCCCGAGAGGGTCGAGACGTCGGCGTCGTCGGGCGGGCAGCGGAGCGCCTCCATCGCGACGTCGATCTGGCTGTCGAGATCCCAGAGATCGTTGCTGTCGATCTCGTCCTGGAGCTGGGCCATCTCCTCGGCGGTCTCGTCCGAGTAGTTCATGGCGAGCTCGTTGAAGCGGTCGAGCTTGGCCTTTTTCGCGGCAACGCCGAGCATGACGTTTTCACGGACGGTGAGCGCGGGGTCGAGCTTGGGCTCCTGCGGGAGGTAGCCGACGCGGGCGCCTTCGGCGGCCCAGGCCTCGCCCGAGAAGTCCTTGTCGATCCCGGCCATGATCCGCAAGAGCGTCGACTTACCGGCGCCGTTGACTCCGACGACGCCGATCTTGACGCCGGGAAGGAAGCTCAGGCGGATGTTTTCAAAGCATTTCTTGCCGCCGGGATAGGTCTTGGAGACCCCGTCCATGTGATAGACATACTGGTAGGCTGCCATGGCCGTGTCGTCCTTCGGATAGGTTCGGATCGCGGGATTGAGCGTCTCTCTAGTGGATTTGGCGCGGCGCTGGAAGGGGGCCGGAAACCGAACCGGTTTCCGCGCGGAAACCGGTTCGGTTTCCGGCCCTCCTGTGGCGATGTCGGCGCCTCGCAGGGCGGGATCAGAGCCCCTTTTCGAACCAGTGGGTGGCGAAGCGCTCGCCATTGAAATCCGCGATCTCCTGCCAGCCGGTCTTGCGGTAAAGCGCGATCGCCTCGGTGAGCGTCTCATTGGTGTCGAGGCGGAGCGTGGCGATGCCAAGGGCGCGCGCGGCCGCTTCGGCCTCGGCCATCAGGCGGCGGCCGAGACCCTGGCCTCGGGCGGTCTCGCTGATCCAGAGCCGCTTGATCTCGGCCTCGGTGGGCCCCGAGCGTTTCAGCCCGACGCAGCCCAGGACCTCAGCGCCCGCTCTCGCCAGAAGGAACGTGCCGCGCGGCGGGCGCATGTCGCGCGCCTCGGGGTCACGGCTCAGCGTGACGTCGAAGCCGTCGGGGAAGCGCGCGTCGAGCACCGCGTAATAGGCCAGAAGGCAGGCGCGGGCCTCCGGGCCTTCGGGATCGGCGGGAACTATCGTGGCATCGCTCATCACAGGCGCTATCTGAGCCGCGCGACGGGGAGGGTCAAGATGTCCGAGCTTCGGGAGATGATCGAGCGGGTGGCACAGCCGGGTCGGCTGGTCTGGATCGGGCTCAGGCCGGGGCGGCGTGGCGCCATCCGTATGGTCGATGCGGTCGAGATCGGGGCCGATGGACTGGCCGGGGATCACGGTCGGGCGGGCAAGCGCGCGGTCACGCCGTTCCAGGACGAGCATCTCGCCGCGGTCGGAAGCTTTCTCGGCCGCGCGCCGCTGGACCCGGCGCTCTTGCGACGCAACCTCGTAGTCGCGGGGATCAACCTCTCGGCGTTCAGGGGGCGATGTCTCCGGATCGGCACGGTCGAGCTCTGCGTGACCGGCGTCTGCGCGCCCTGTTCACGGATGGAAGAGGCGCTGGGGCCGGGCGGCTATGCGGCGCTGCGCGGTCATGGCGGCTGGTGCGCCGAGGTGCGGCACCCGGGCCGGATCGCGCTGGGCGATCCGGTCCAGGCGGCCTGAGGCTGCGCCGAGGCTCAGAGGCTGTAATCCCAGTGCGCGGGGATCATGCGGTAGCCTTCGCCGTCGGCAGTGATGTTCACGAGACCCGGGAAGCCGATATGCGATCCGGCGACCATCAGGCGGTCGGCGGCGACCCGGTCGAGGGTCTCGCGCCGCGTGGCGACCGCCTGATCGGGATCGACATCGAAGCCGATGGCGACGCCGGGGCGGGCCAACTGCACCGGCGCGACATGCACGATATCGGCCCAGATCAGGAGCGACGCGTCGCCCGAGGAGATCATGTAGCCGGTATGGCCGGGCGTGTGGCCGGGCAGCGGCATCGCGGTGATGCCGGGAGCGACCTCGTCCTCGCCAGTGATGATCTGCAACCGCTCGCCATAAGCCGAGAGCACGTTTCCGGCGAGACCCGCGAAGGTCTGCATCATCTCGGGCGCGCCCGAGAAGTCGCCGGTCCAGAAGGCGCGGTCGGCCTCGTGCACGGCAAGCTCGGCATTGGGGAAGAACGCAGCGCCGTCCTCGCCCAGGGCGCCCGCGACGTGGTCGGGGTGCAGGTGGGTCGCGAGAAGCTTGGTCACGGCGCCCGGCTCGACGCCTGCGGCGGCGAGGTTCTGCGGCATCTTGCCGAGGCTCGGGCCCATCGCCGAGGCGGTGCCCGCATCGACCATGATCGTCTGGTCGCCGGTCTCGATCAGGAAGCAGTTCACCGCCGAGGGGAAGGTCGCGGGGTCGCGGAAGGACGCGGTCAGCAGCTCTTCGTAGTCGGGCGCCTCGATGCCGATCAGGTTCTCCGGCCCGATATGCAGCGATCCGTCGGCGATGGCCGTCACGGTGATGTCGCCCACCGCGAAGCGCTGGACGGCGGGCACCTGGCCGCCGGACATGGCGTGGGCCTCGGCAGAGGCGGGGCGGGCCGCGAGCATCGGGCTCGCCAGGGCGGTGGCCGCGAGCGGGGCTGTTGCGAGGAAATCGCGTCTCTTCATGGTCTGGGTCTCTCTTGTGTTTATGAATGTCTGCCTGAACCCGGTCAGGTAGGTCGCGCGCGAGATGGTTCGGCTCACGATCCGGTGAGCTTGCGCTTCGCGGCGGGACACGAGATGACGGGACGCGCAGGCGAGAGAGAAAGAGGGCCCTGATGGCGCTGTCGCATCCAACCACCGGGCTGACGCTGTCCCCGGGCAGCCGGGTCGGGCTTCTGGGCGGGTCCTTCGATCCACCACATGCGGGGCACGCTCATATCACGCGCGAAGCGCTGAAGCGTTTCGGTCTCGACCGGGTGGTCTGGCTGGTCTCGCCCGGAAATCCGCTGAAGGCCCGCGGGCCGCAGCCCTTGGAGCGGCGGATGGCGGCGGCGCGCGAGGTCATGGACGACCCCCGTGTGACGATCTCGGATGCCGAGGCGCGGCTCGGAACGCAGGCCACCGCCGACACCTTGGCGCGGCTCGCCGCCGCTCATCGCGGCGTGCGGTTCGTGTGGCTGATGGGGGCCGACAACCTGCGGCAGTTCCATCGCTGGGAAAACTGGCGGCAGATCCTCGCGACGGTGCCGGTCGGCGTTCTGGCGCGGCCGGGTGACCGGATCGCCGCGCAGGTCTCGGTCACGGCGCGGGCGTTTCGGGATGCGCGGATCCCCGAGGAGGCGGCGCGGCGTCTGCCCTTTGCCGACCCGCCCGCCTGGTGCTTCGTGAACGTGCCGATGCGGGCCCAGAGCTCCACCGAGATTCGCGCGAGGGGCGAGTGGCCCGAGAGCACGGCACCCGCGCCCAAATCTTCGTGATCCGGTTGCGGGCGCTTCGGGAAATGCCGCGATTTTTCAAATCTCTCGGGCTCTTTCCTGATCCGGACGCGATGGCTTGCTCCGGGGCGGCCGCTGGGATTAACTCCGCCGCATGAGCGTCTCCTTCTCCCGCCGCGCGGCTCTCGCCGCGCTTGCCGCATCCGTCGCCGCGCCCGCGTTCGCGGGTGCGCCCGCCAGCTCTCTCTTTCCCCGGGCACGGGGCGAGCGGCCTGCGCCTCCGGCGCTGCCCGAGGGCGGCGCGCTGGTCGAGCGGGCGCGCATTCCCGGAGCGACCGGCTTTGCGGTGGCCGATGCCGCGACAGGCGAAATGCTGGAGAGCCATGCCGAGACGACCGCGCTGCCTCCGGCCTCGGTCGCCAAGGCGCTGACCGCGGGATACGCGCTCGAGTTTCTCGGGCGCGATCACCGCTTCGAGACCCGGCTCCTGACCACGGGCACCCTGTCCGAGGGCGTGCTCACCGGCGACCTGATCCTCGCGGGCGGGGGTGACCCCACGCTCGACACCGACGCGGTGGCGGAGCTGGCGCGGCGGCTCAAGGCCGCGGGCGTGAGCCAGGTCACCGGCGCGCTCCACGTCTGGGGCGGGGCGCTGCCGCGGCTGAAGACCATCGATCCCGAGCAGCCCGACCATGTCGGCTATTCGCCCGCGGTCTCCGGTCTCAACCTCAATTACAATCGCGTTCATTTCGAATGGCGGCGTTCGGGCAGCGAGTACACGACCAGCCTCGAGGCGCGCTCGGAGACGCTGCGGCCCGCAGTCCGTATGGCGCGGATGCGGATCGAGGACCGCTCGCTTCCGGTCTACACCTATGCCGACCGCGCCGGGCGTGACGACTGGACGGTCGCGCGGGGCCAGCTTGGCAAGGGCGGCGCGCGCTGGTTGCCGGTCCGCAAGCCCGAGCTCTACGCCGGCGAGGTCTTCCAGAGCCTCGCCGGGGCGCAGGGCATCAAGATGGGCGCGCCCGAGGTGATCGAGACGCTGCCCGAGGGCGCGGAGGAGCTGGCGAAGATCGAAAGCCGGCCGCTGGCGAAGATCGTCAACGAGATGCTGCTCTATTCGACCAACCTCACCGCCGAGGTGCTGGGCCTGTCGGCGACGGTCAAGCGCTCGATCTCGTGCGAGACGCTGGCCGACAGCGCGCAGGCGCTGAACCTCTGGGCGAACTCGGTCCTGGGCACGCGGGCGGTGGCGCTGGCGGACCACTCGGGTCTCGGCGACGACAGCCGGGTGAGCGCGGCGGACATGGTGCGCGCGCTGATCGCGATGCGCGAGCGGGTCGACCTCGCGCCGCTTCTGAAGCGCATCAAGACCGGCGAGCCGCCCAAGGGCGTGCCCTCGGTGCCGGTGACGGTGCGGGCGAAGACCGGCACGCTCAACTTCGTCTCGGGCCTTGGCGGGTTCGAGACGCTGCCCGACGGGCGGGTCCTAGCGTTCGCGATCTTTTCCGGCGATCTCGACCGGCGGGCCGGGATCCCGCGCGCGCAGCGCGAACGCCCCGACGGCGCGCGCGGATGGGCGTCGCGGGCGCGGAGCCTGCAGAAGGACTTGCTGGCGCTCTGGGGCGCGCGCTACAGCGCCTGAGCGCGTGGCATGACGCCCGTGCAGAACAGATGACGGGGAACGCTATCATGGACGATGCGCTGCGGCTCGAACGCCGGACACGGCTGCCCGACGCTCTGCGGGTTCTGGTCGAGGAATTTCCCCGCGAGATCTGGGAAAGCCATCCGAATTTCGCCGGGCTCGTGTCCTTCTGGCTCGACCGGCACGGCATGTTTCGCCAGATCTGCGATGTCCTGAAAAGCGATGCCGAGGCGGCGATGGACGCCAAGTTGGACGCCCGGTCGCATGGGGCACGGCTGGCGCGGTATGGCGGGCTACTGGTGCGCGAGCTCCACGGCCATCACCAGATCGAGGACATGCATTACTTCCCGGTGCTCGCCAAGGCCGATCCCAAGGTCAGCCGCGGCTTTGAGATCCTCGATCACGATCACCATGATCTCGACGGTCTCCTCGAGCGCTTCACCGAGGCGGCGAACGCGGTGCTGCAGAAGGACAGAGAGATCGGCCCGTTCCGCGAGGAGCTTCTGGGCTTCGAGCGGTTCCTCGACCGCCATCTCGTCGATGAGGAGGAACTGGTGGTGCCGGTGATCCTCAAGCACGGACCCGGCGGTCTGGCCTGAGCCGGGCGAGGGCCGGAGCGGCGTGCGCCGCCCCGGCAGAAGGCTCAGTTCTCGACGGTGACCTTGTTTATCTTGTCGTAACCGTTGTCGGCGTTCGAGTGGAACTCGATGGTGACCTCACGCCCGGCGGCGAGGTCGGCGGGCGCCTCGGCAAGGGTTTCGAGCGACCAGACGGTCTTGTCCTCGAGGACGAGGAGCTTGGCGACGCGGTCATAGGCCAGGACTTTGCCCTGGGTGTTGTCGGCGAAGGCGGGTGCGGCGGCCGAGAGGATCAGGGCAGCGGCGAGAAGCGGGCGCATGGATGCGGTCCTTTGAACCAGAGTATCAGGTGAGCCGGAAATGGGGGGGCCGCAGCGCGCTGCAAGGGGCGCGAGAAGCGGGCACGCAAATATTCCTGTGGGCGCCGCGGCGCGCTGTCGCGAGCCGCAGTTGGCCGCCTCCGGGAGGTCCGGACACGCGGGCACTCGGTGCTCAATTCGGCGGTGGGAAGCCCATCGTGACGCGCAGGCCGGGGGCATTATCCTCGAGCACCAGCCGCGCGCCGTGGCGCTGGGCGATGGCGGCGACAAGGGCGAGACCCAGCCCGTGACCCGGGCTCGTGCGCGACCTCTCGAGCCGGTAGAGGCGCTGGAGCACCTTTTCGCGCTCGTCTTCGGGAATGCCCGGGCCGTGATCGGCCACCGAGAGGGCGCGCGCCTCCGCATCGACGCTCACCGTCACCGGTCCCGCGCCGCCGTGGCGGAGCGCGTTCTCGATGAGATTGGCGATGGCCTGCCCGATGAGACGCTTCTCGCCGGTGACCAGAACCGGCGTCTCGGGCAGGGCGGCGCCGAGCCTCAGCCCGGCGCTTTCGGCGGCGGGCTCGTAGAGCTCGACCATATCGGCGGCGAGCGCGGCGAGGTCCAGCGTGTCGGACGGTGCGCCTTCCTGGCCGCCCTCGATCCGGGCGATCTGCAAGAGGGCTCGGAAGATCTCGATGGCCCGGTCGGCCTCGTCCGCGGCGCGCTCAGCGGTGGCGCGGGCGGGGCTGTCCGGCGGGGTCTCTTCCTCGAGCGCGCGGAGGAGGACGGTGATGCGCTGGAGCGGGGTCCTCAGGTCATGGGCGATGTCGGTCGAGACCTGCCGCAGCGCGTCGGTCGCGGCCTCCTGCCGGGCGGCCATGCGGTCGAGCTCGGCCGAGATGCGCGCGAGGTCGTCGCCACGCCCGTCGGTGGTGCCGGTGCGGGCCGAGAGATCGCCTTGGGCCAGGGCGTCGAGCGTCCGCTCGATCCGCGCCACGCGGCGGGCGGTGCGCCGTGCGATCAGCGTGCCGAGCGCCAGCGACAGGACGAGGGTCGGGGCGAAGCTCAGGAGCAGAAGCGCCGCGAAGGTGCGCCCGAGCGCCCGAACCGGGGCGCGGCTTTCGGCGACGACCAGCCAGCCCGAGGAGAGCCTGCGCGCTTCGGTCAGGTAGCCCGCCTGGCCGAGCGGACGGTCGGGCAGCGGATCGAGCGCGACCTGTCCCTGCGAGACCCGCGCGCGGGCATTCCCCGCCTGCCGCCCGTCATCGCCCAGAAACACCAACACGCGGTCGGCGGGATCGGTGGCGCGGGCGCGCACCGAGACCAGCGTGCGGAGGGCGGCGGGTGTCGCGGCAAGGTCGAGACCGCCAAGCTCGGCTTCGAGATCGGCCTGGAGCGCGGCCTCCTCGCGGGACTTGAGCGCCAGGTAGGCGGTGCCGAGCGTGAAGGCGTTCACCGTGGTGAAGAGCGTCACCAGAAGCAGCGTCAGCCGCAGCGGCGCCGAGCGCAGAAGGCGGCTCAGCGCGCGTTGCATGGGCGCGCGGGGCGGCAGGGCGAACGGTCGCGCAGGGCTCAGTCCTCGATCTTGTAGCCCGCGCCGCGCACGGTGACGATCAGGTCGCGGTCGAAGGGCTTGTCGACCTTGGCGCGCAGGCGGCTGACATGGGTTTCGACCACGTTGGTCTGCGGGTCGAAATGGATGTCCCAGACCGCTTCGAGCAGCATCGTGCGGGTCTGGACCCGGCCCTTGCGTCGCAGAAGATGTTCCAGGAGAGCGAATTCGCGTGGCAGGAGCTCGATGCGCTGACCGGCGCGGGTCACGGTGCGGCGCAGCACGTCCATCTCCAGATCCGCGGCGCGCAGCACCGTTTCGGCCTCGTCCGAGAGCGGTAGGCGCCTCCCCAGCGCGGCGATCCGCGCCGAAAGCTCGCCGAGCGCGAAGGGTTTCACGAGATAGTCGTCGCCGCCCGAAGACAGCCCCTCGATCCGGTCGTCGAGACCGCCCATCGCAGTCAGGAAGATCGCAGGGGTCGAAACCTTGGCGGCGCGCAAGGCCTTGACGAGGCTCAGCCCGTCGAGATCGGGAAGCATCCGGTCGACCACGAGCACGTCGTAGCTCTGGCTCATCGCCTGGGTGAGTGCATCGCGTCCCGAGCCCAGCCAGTCGACGCCATGCCCCTCGGCGGCGAGGCCGCGGGTGATGTAGTCGGCGGTGGTCTGGTCGTCCTCGATGACGAGCAGTTTCATCGGTCTCCGCGCTCCGGTGTGGCTGTCTGTGCTTCTGGAAATCGGCCTATTGGCGGGCGGAATCAAGGGCCTCGCGCCGCCGTGACAAAGGTTGCGGCTTTGTAATGCCGCGGGCGGGCGGCTGCAATTTACAGCCCCGACATTGAGGAACACCGGGCGCCGCGAGGCTGGTGGCCCGCCCCCGACAGACAGTTCATTCGATGCGAAAGAGACAGAACACAATGACCCAGATCGCAGCCAAGACCCGACGGATCGTGACCGCGAGCGCCCTGGCGCTGGCGCTTGGCACCGGTGCCGTGCTGACCGTCGCGCCCGGCAGCGGCGAAGCCATCGCCGCGCCGCAGGCAGGCGTCGACTATATCGACCTCGTTGCTCGGCTGAGCCCGGCGGTGGTGACCATCGAGGTCGAGAAAGGCGCCACCGAGGTCTCCGCCGAGCGCGGCGAGGCCCAGCCCGATTTCCCGTGGGAGGAGTTCTCGCGCCGCTTCGGGATGCCGATGCCTGAGGGCCGCATGCCCGGGCATCCCGGTCGCCCCGATCGCGGCATGACCGGCGCGGGCACCGGCTTCATCATCTCCGAGGGCGGCCAGATCGTTACCAACGCCCATGTCGTCGCGGGCGCCGACAGCGTCACCGTGACGCTCGAGGACGGCACCGAGCTCGAGGCCGAGATCGTCGGCGTCGACGAGGCCACCGACATCGCGGTGATCTCGGTCGAAGCCGGGGACGCGCTGCCCTTCGTCAGCTTCGGCGAGAGCGATGCGCTCAAGGTGGGGCAGAACGTGATCGCCATCGGCAACCCGTTCGGCCTCGGAAATACCGTGACCACGGGCATCGTCTCGGCGCTCGGGCGCGACCTGAACTCGGGCCCGTTCGACGACTACATCCAGACCGACGCGGCGATCAATCGCGGCAATTCCGGCGGGCCGCTCTTCAACGAGGCGGGCGAGGTCGTGGGCATCAACACCGCGATCATCTCGCCGACCGGCGGCTCGGTGGGGATCGGCTTCTCGGTGCCGTCGGACCTGGCGGCGGATGTCGTGGCCGAACTCGCCGATGACGGCTCGGTCGAGCGCGGTTGGCTCGGGGTGCAGATCCAGCCGGTGAGCGAGGACGTCGCCATGGCGCTCGGCTTCGACAGCGGCGACGGCGTGATGATCGCCGACGTGACCGAGGACACCCCGGCCGAGAGCGCCGGTCTGCAGAAAGGCGACATCGTCCTGAGCGTGAACGGCGAGGCGGTCGATACCCCGCGCGACCTCACCCGCGCCATCGCGACCCAGGCGCCGGGTGCGGAGGTCGAAATCGGCTTCCTGCGCCGCGGCGAGGAGAAGGACGTCACCGTCACGCTCGGCAACAGGGCGGATCTCAAAGCCTGAGGGCAGACTGTCGCCGAGGCCTGGGAGACAGGCTAGAGCAACTGGCGCCCCTTTAGGGGCGCCTTTTTTGTGCGCGGGCATTGGCTCCAGATTTTTAGATAAAAATCTGGAGATCGGTCGGGGCGGTCCGTCCGGCGGCGGATAGAAGCGCGCCGTGAGCGGGACGGTGGGCCTCCAGATTTTTAATTAAAAATCTGGAGGGTGCCCGGTCACTTCTGTTTCGGATAGCCCAGAGCCGAGACGTTGTCGCGCATCTCGTCGATCACCGATGGATCGTCGATCGTCGCCGGGACCTTGACCTCGGTGCCGTCGGCGATGGCCGCGATGGTGCGGCGGAGGATCTTGCCCGAGCGGGTCTTGGGCAGGCGGTCGACCACCTTGCAGAGCTTGAACGCCGCCACCGGGCCGATCTGGTCGCGGACGCGTTTGACGCATTCGGCCTCGATCTCCTCATGCGGACGGTTCACGCCCTTGGTCAGGCAGACGAGACCCATCGGAAGCTGGCCCTTGAAATCGTCCGCCACGCCGACGACGGCGCATTCGGCGACATCGGGATGGCCTGCGAGAACCTCTTCCATCGCGCCGGTCGAGAGCCGGTGGCCCGCGACGTTGATGACGTCATCGGTGCGCGCCATGATCCAGAGATAGCCGTCCGCGTCCATCATCCCGGCATCGCCGGTCTCGTAGTAGCCTGGGAAATGCGACAGGTAGCTCTTCTGGAACCGCTCCGGCGCGTTCCAGAGCGTCGGCAGCGTGCCCGGCGGCAGCGGCAGCTTGACCGCGATGGCGCCGAGCGTGCCCGCGGGCACTTCCTTGCCCTCGTCGTCGAGGATGTGGATCTCGTAGCCGGGCATCGCCACGGTCGGCGAGCCGATCTTCACGGGCAGCGCTTCGATGCCGACCGGGTTCCCGGCGATGGTCCAGCCGGTCTCGGTCTGCCACCAGTGGTCGTAGACCGGCTTTCCGGTGACGTTCTGCGCCCATTCGATGGTGTCGGGATCGGCGCGTTCGCCCGCGAGGTAGATCGCGCGGAGATGCGAGATGTCCCAGTCTTTCAACATCTCCGCCTTCGGGTCCTCGCGCTTGACGGCGCGGAAGGCGGTGGGCGCGGTGAAAAAGCTGCGCACCTTGTGCTCCGAGATCACCCGCCAGAAGGTCGAGGCGTCGGGCGTGCCTACCGGCTTTCCTTCGAAGAGCACGGTGGTGTTGCGATGGATGAGCGGGGCGTAGACGATGTAGCTGTGGCCGACGACCCAGCCCACGTCGGAGGCGGCCCAGAAGACTTCGCCCGGGTCGACATTGTAGATCGCCTTCATCGTCCAGTTCATCGCGACGAGGTGTCCGCCGGTCGGGCGCACCACGCCCTTGGGCGCGCCGGTGGTGCCGGAGGTATAGAGGATATAGGCCGGGTGATCGCCGCGGACCGGCACGCAGTCGGCGGGCTCGGCGCCCTCCTGGAAGGCCTCCCAGTCGTGATCGCGCCCGTCGGTCATCTCGCCCGGGCATTGCTCGCGCTGGAAGACGACGGTGAAATCGGGCTTGTGTTTGGCCTGTTCGATGGCCCCGTCGAGAAGCGGCTTGTAAGGCACGGTGCGGCCCGGCTCGATGCCGCAGGAGGCGGCGATCATCGCGCGGGGCTTGGCGTCGTCGATGCGGACGGCGAGCTCATGCGCGGCGAAGCCGCCGAACACGACCGAATGGATCGCGCCGATCCGGGCGCAGGCCAGCATCGCGGTCACCGTCTCGGGGATCATCGGCATGTAGATCACGACCCGGTCGCCGGGCTCGACGCCCTGCCGCCGGAGAGCACCCGCGAAACGCGCGGTATCGGCCAAAAGCTCGGCAAAGGTGATCTCGCGCTTGGTCCCGGTCACGGGGCTGTCGTAGATCACCGCGACCTGGTCGCCGTGCCCGGCCTCGACATGGCGGTCGAGCGCGTTCCAGCAGGTGTTGACCTCGCCGTCGGCGAACCATTCGTAGATGTTGTCGCCGCGATCCCAGAGCGCCTTGGACGGTTTCTTGGTCCATTCGATGCGCTCGGCCTCGGTCATCCAGAAGCCTTCCGGATCGGATTTCCAGCTCTCGTAAATCTCGGCGTAGCTCATCGTCCCGTCCCTCCCTGCGTCCCGATCCCGTGGTTGTAGCGGGCGCCGGGTCGGGCAGGCAAGCACTGGTGGCGATAACAAAAATCACGCGGTCACGAAGTTTACCGACCGGCAGGAAAAGCTGAAAACCGGCTTTTCCGGCGCGGCGGCTCGGAGCCGCGAGTCGCCCCATTCGCATCGGCAGATTTCCGCAAACGGGCGCTTTCCCGGCGAAATTGCGGCATAATTTTGTGCTTTCAGCCGCATTATCACCCAAATAGGATGGTAGCGAGCAGATGTTGTATGACTCGACCGGCTGCCCCCTAGAGAGGCTGTGTCGAGAGGATGGTTTCCATCCGTCGCGTCTTGGACCTGTGGCCGGTCACGGGGCGCGTGTTTCCAGAAACAGTCCGATCCGGGTTTCGGATCGCGGTGTGCCGGAGGCTCTCTCCGGTGCGTCACAGAGGCGAAAAGGCACAGGTCATGGCACCCAGGAACAAGCCGGGCGGCGGCCCGGGCGCGTCGGATCCGAACACGGTCTCCGGCACAGACGGCGACGATTGGCTCTCGGCGGAGGGCGGCGCCTTCACGCTAGAGGGCGGGCGCGGCAACGATGTCTACGTGGTCGACGGAGCGGACGACATCGTCACGGAAAAGCGCAATGGCGGCGACGACACGGTCCGCGCGTCGGTCGATTTCCTCCTCTGCGATGATCTCGAGCACCTCGTGCTGACCGGCACCGGCGATCTCTCGGGCTGGGGCAACGGGATCGAAAATTCGCTGACCGGCAATGACGGCGCGAACCTGCTGGACGGCGGGGCCGGGGACGACACGCTCGATGGCGGTCTGGGCAGCGACACGCTGATCGGCGGCGAGGGCACCGATCTGGCGCTCTATGGCGGGGCGCTGGGGGAGTATGTCTTCGGCTGGGATGGCGACGTGCTGCTCGTCACCGATGCCGGTGGCGTGACCGACCGTCTGAGCGGGATCGAGTTCCTGAGCTTCTCGGACGGGACCGTCGCGGTGGCGGATCTGCCCAGTGATATCCCGGTGGCCGAGGCCGATGGCGCGGTACTGGTCGAGGACGGCGTCGCGGTGCTCGACGTTCTGGCCAATGACCGCGGGATCGGTCTGCGCGTGGTCGAAGTGAGCGGCGCGGCGCTCGGCGCGGTTGCGATCAATGCCGACGGCACGCTGACCTATCGCGGCGGCGCGGACCTGAGCGGCCTGGACCGCTTCACCTACACCGTTGTCGATGCGGCAGGGCGGCAGGCCCGGGCCGATGTGTCGGTCACCATCGAGGCGGTGAACGACGCGCCCGTCGCGGTCGATGACGCCTTCGCTGTGTCCGGCGGGGCGGTGCTGTCGGGCGCCGTTCTGGTCAACGACACCGATCCCGATGGTGACGCGCTGAGCGTGAGCGGCTTCGATGCGGTCAGCGCGGCGGGCGGCTCGATCACGATGGGCGGTGACGGCCGGTTCGACTATGTCGCGGCGGCGGGGTTCACCGGGAGCGACCGGTTCTCCTACACCGTCTCCGACGGGCAGGGCGGCTCGGCGACCGCTTGGGTCACTGTCGAGGTGAGCGGCGGCGCGAACGGCGCGCCTGTGGCGGTCGATGATGCGATCACGGTGACGGCGGGCACGTTCTACATCGGCAGTTCGGTCCTCGCCAATGACGTCGATCCCGACGGCGATGCGCTTGTCGTCGCGGCCTACGCCCCGGTGAGCGAACTTGGCGCCTCGGTGTCGATGAACGGGGATGGCAGCTTCGCCTACATGATCGGCGCCGGGATCACCGGGACCGATCGGTTTGTCTATTCTGTCTCCGACGGAAAGGGCGGCACCGATACCGGCGTCGTGGTGGTGACGGTGGTGGCGCCCGAGAGCCCCGCGCCCGAAGCGCAGGCCGATAACTGGTCGCTGACCGAGGGCACGGCGCTGCAAGGCGCCAACGTCCTGGCCAATGACAGCGCCGGGCTGACGGTAACCGCGGCGGACATGATCAGCGCTTTGGGCGTCGCGGTCACGGTCGCGGCGGATGGCGCGGTGAGCTACGCGGCACCCCTGGGCGCGTCGGGCACGGACAGCTTTTCCTACACCGCGACGGACAGAGAGGGCCGTTCGGTCAGCGCGACGGTCACGGTATCGGTGCAGGCGGCGACGGATGTGCCGTATTACATCGAGGGCCTCCTTGCCGAGGGCGCAGACGACCGGTTCAACGCGGGCCAGCCTCTCGGCACCGCCGTGACCGTGACCTACGCCTTCCTCGAAGACGTTCCGGTCTATTACGGCAGCTATGCGCGCGCCTCGGTCGGTCCGAGTTTCGAGACATTCTCGGCCGAGGAGCGCGCCGTCATCCGGGCGGTCATGGACGATATCGAGGCCCTGACCGAGATCACCTTCGTCGAGGTCTCGAGCGAAACCGAGGCGGTGATGGCGCTGGGTTCCTGCGATCTGGGTGGCTCGACGCTGGGCTCCGCGGGGTTCCCGAACGGAGGGGAGGTCGGGACCCGCGCCTCGGATTTCTGGCTCGATGACGGCGTCCTTCTCGACGGGATTGCGCCCGGCGAGGCGGGGCATTGGGTGTTGCTGCACGAGCTTGGTCACGCGATGGGCCTGAACCACGCGCATCTGCCGACGGCAGAATCGGATCGGCAATACACGGTCATGGAGTATTCCGCCCATGACACTGCGTCTGGCTACGAGACCGGCTACGCGCTCTACGACATCGCGGCGCTGCAGTATCTCTACGGCGCGGACACCGCCACCGCGTCGGGCGACGACACCTACACAGCCTCCGATCTCGCGGCGCGGGTGGGGGCGCTCTGGGATGGCGGCGGCGAGGATCACTGGGATCTGAGCGACGCGACACAGGCGGTTGATGTCGATCTGGCGCCGGGGGCGTTCAGCACGGTGACGCCGACGGGCAGCGACGCGCTCTCCATCGCCTTCGGCACGCTGATAGAACAACTGACCGGCAGCGGGTTCGATGACAGGCTTGCCGGCAACGACGCGGCGAACCGCATACGCGGCGAGGCGGGCGACGACACGATCTCGGGCGGCGCGGGCGACGATGTCTTCGTGCTCGAGCGCGGCTGGGGCATCGATACGATCACCGATTTCGCGCTGGGCGAGGACGTGCTCGACATCGCGCTCACCGGGCTTGCGTCGGGCGATTTCAGCCTGACCGAGATCGGTTCGGACACCCGGATCGAGAGTGTCGAGGGAACGGTGGTTCTGGAGAACGTGATCGGGGCGTCGATGGCGGATCTGCTGTTTCTCGCCTGACGCCCCGATCCGTCCCGGCGCAGATCGCCGGGCAGCGAGCCGGGCGCGGCGTGGCCTCCGCGCCCGGCTCTTTCACCCCGTTCGGCCCTAGCCGACCGGAGCGACTTAGATCAATGGGACGTCCGAGTCGTAGATGCCGGTCCCATCGACGGTGACCGAGAAGTCGGCCGTTGCGAGGTCGAAGTCGAAATCGCTCGACTGCACGGTGTAGATGAACGCCTGGTCGGGGGTCGGCGCCGGCTGGTCGATGTTGAAGCCGCCGATATCGAACTTGCCACCAGTGGCTTGCACCCGCGTCAGATCGTGGAGACCGGCGGTGTAGAAGATGATCTCGTCCTGCGCGTCTACTCCGGTCACCTCGATCGAGAAGACACCTTCGGCGTCCTCGTAGAACGTGGTCGTCTTTTTCGCCGCGTCCACGATCTCGACCTTGATGATTTTCACTGCGGTCGCACCGGCGTCGGGGTTCTCTATGAAGTTTCGCGATGAGGTCTCGTCGTTCACTGTGATGCCTTCGGGCATGTCGAAGGCGGAGATGATCATGCTCGCTGGCTTGTTGCCCTGGACCTGAACGATCTCGATGGAGGCCGCACTGACCTCGATGGACCCGGAGAACTTCACGGTGTCCGCGTCATCGGCATTGTTCTGGTCGAGCCCGGAGCCGGCGATCGAGGCGGGGTCCGGGTCGTCCACATAAGCGAACCAATGGCCCTCTTCGGGATCGAACATCTGGTTCGAGTTGCCGATGGTGACAGGACCGCCTCCTTTCGAGGTATTGGTCGTCTCGCTGTCATTCGTGAACGTGCCGTCAGAGGCAAGGATCGCGTTTTCGGGGAAGATCAGCAGGCCTCCGGCTTCCGGATCGTAGGTGTCAGACGCCGAGATCGTGCCGTGAAGGTTCTGACCCGAGGGCAGATCCTCGAAGTCGAAATTGATCGGCTCGGCCAGCGGATCGGAGAGCACGTTGAAATTCACGGTGCCGTCGTAATTGCCGTCTCCGTCGAAATTGAAGACCGCCTCGAAGATGTCCTGGTCGATCCCGGGGTCATACTCTCCCGGAGTGCCGGGGTTTTCTGCCGTTCCCGGTTTGTCGATGTAATGCACGACACGCGCGCCATCGTCGACGATTGCGGCCATGAGGCCCTCGATCGGAGGCAGGTCGTTGACGACGTCGGTGAAGATGTAGGTGGCGTCGGAACCGTTGACGTCGGCATTGTCGTCGGGGTTCAGATCGAAGGTCAGGAACTCGCCGGCAAGGAACTCCACCTCGGTCGCGCGCGGCGTGCCGGGATGGTCGGAGGTATCCGGATCGACGGTGATCGCTCCGAGTTCAGGCAGGTCATCGACCACGGTCACCACGGCATCGCCCGCTTCGAGCCCCACCGTATCGCCGTCATAGTCGATCGCCTGAACCGCGCTCGACAGGTCGATGTCCAGAGTGTTGGCGCCATTGCCCGCCGGATGGTCGAGCGGACCCTGCAGCAGGAAGTTGAGCATGCCTGCCGCCGAGACAGTAATCGAGAAGATCACGTCGCCGCCGACCCCTGCGCGCGCAACAAGAGCGCCTGCCTCGATGCCGTAGACAAGTGTCGTCCCGTGGCTCGAAAGGGTCTGGTTCAGGACGCCGGTGAGCGCCCATGTGGCGTCTTCATCGGTGCCCGAGGTGACCAGGGGTGCGAGGTTCAGAGTTCCCAGCGCTGTGCCGCCACCGGACCCGTTTGTGGTCGCGCTTTCGTGGACGGTGTCGGCCGCGCTGGCGCCGGAGCGGATGGGTATGTCGTCCATGACGATATAGGTCAGGAAGTCGTTGTCGAGTGCCGCGGGGTCACCATCGGCGTCACGGATGTCGAGGACGCCGGTGAAGTCGATGACGTCCGTCGTTCCTCCACCGACGAGGCGCAGAACGTCGTTCTCACCCCCACCCGCTTCGTGGTCGAGCTGATCGTTAAGCGTCAGCGTCGCGTCTGCGGTGTTGTCGCCGTTGTCGACCAGCGTGAAGGTGAAGACCAGTCGGCCGTCCGCCCAACCCTCAATCGTGTCGGTGCCATTCATCTGGTATGTGACGGCTTCGCCGTGCGAGACAAGGTTTGACAGCGTGCCAAGGGCCGTCGGGTCGATCTGGAACACGCCCGGGGCGTCGAATCCGGAGCCGAAGGAGGCACCTGAAATTGATATGGTCGCGCTGTCGAGCCCGACGGACAGGTCCTCATTCACGCCTGTGCTGAGGGCTGTCGCAAGGTCGTCTTCCTCAAGTTTCGCTGCAGCGGGCGGGTCCGATTGCGGCCCATCATCCCGGATCGAGACGAGGTCGCCGACGAAGGTCTCGGCGCTGGTCTCGTCATCGTCGCCATCCGTGGCGGTGAGCACCACCTTTAACGCCTCCTCGGCCATTGTGACCGTCTCGTTGGGATCGGCGGTCGGGTGCCGGACGGGGGCGTATTGCGCCACTGCCAGTTCCTGCGCGTCGGTGAGCATGACCGCGAGGATCAGCTCATTCGTGACCGCGTCGCGGCCTTCGATCACCTCGCCGACCTTGGTCAGCAGGATGGCGTTGTTGGCCAGCGTCAGGAGACCGGAGTTGTTGGTGGAGCCGACCTCCAGCGACCAGCCGTCCTGGGCGGCGCTTCCGCCGTCGGTGCCGTAATCCGTGCCCGCCGAGGTCACAACCGCGCCGGAGGACAGGGCCCAGCCAGCGACGGTGCCGAGCGCGGTGAACGCGGCCGGAGCGGCGCCACCCTGGTCGTCGACATCGCCCTGGACGCCTGTCGTTTCGTCATGGGTGACGTCCACGCCCGTCAGCGTGATGGCTGCCACCGGTCCATCGTCGCGGATGCGGACCTTGTCGCCTATGGGCTCGAACTTGGTGTCGGTGTCGCCATCGCCGTCGGTGAGCGTCAGCACCGCGCGAAGAGCGCCGTCGCGCATGATCTCGGTATCGTCGGGATCGGTGGCATTGCCGTGATCCACCGCCAGTCGCTGCTCGACGGTCAGGCTGAGATCGCCGTTGAGCGTGATCACCAGAGCCACCGGACCGCCCACGCCGCCGACGCGGCCTTCGACCGTGTTGGCGGAGGTGGCGAAGAGCAGGATGTCGCTGCCGCCGGTGGCGTCGAGACCGCTGTCATTATCGGCCGGATCGACCGCAAGCGACCATGCCGCGCTTCCGGCGCCGTCGGTGCCGTAATCCGGCGCTCCGGGATGGGCGACGACCGGACCGGCGCTCGTGGCGGTGCCGATGGCGCCCGGAACGGTCAGGGCGTCGTCATCCGAGCCCGCATCCGGTCCCGGGGTTTCGTCGTGCAGGACCGTGGCTCCGGTATCGGAGATGGCCGCAGCCGGTCCGTCGTCCTGGAAACCGACCTTGTCGCCGATATCCTCGGTGGTCTTGTGCGAGTCGCCGTCCTTGTCGGTCAACGTCAGCGCCGCGCGCAACGCGCCATCGGCCATGAAGACCGCCTCGTCATCGCTGAGCGTATCGCCGTGCAGGATCGCGAGATATTGCACGACCGTCAGGGTCAGGTCGCCATTCAGCGTGATCTTGAACGCGACCGCGCCGAGCTCGCCGCCGACCCGGCCTTCGACCTCCGTGTCGGACACCTGGTAGAGCAGGATGTTGCCGCCGCCCGTGGCGTCGAGACCGCTGTCGGCCCCATCCGTGACCTCGAGCGCCCAGTCCGCGCTGCCAGCGCCGTCGGTGCCGTAATCGGGCGAGGCGGGCAGGGCCACGACCGGACCGGCGCTCGTCGCCTGACCGATCGCACCGGCGGGCACGGCGAGATCGTCGTCGGCATCGCCGTCCGGTCCGGGCGTCTCGTCATGAACGACACCGGTTCCGGTATCGACGATCACCGCGTTCGGGCCGTCATCGTCGATAAAGAGCGTGTCGCCGACCTCCTTCGGCGTCGTCTCGCCACGCGAGATATCGATCTTGCCGATGTCGAACTTGCCGGAATCCGCGGTCACCCAGAAGCGGTTGAAGGTCTCCTCGGACGTCGTTTCCGGATCGTCGGTGTACCACTTGATCGAGTGGAGCGCGTCGAAGCCCTCGATCGAGAAGGTGTTGCCGTCGACCCATGTGATTGTGAATACGCCCTTTTTCTGAACGCCGTTCGCGTCTGCGTCGGCCGGATCGAAGGTCTGCAGAAGCGCCCGGGCACCGTCGACAGGATTGTTGTAGATCTCGACACGCCGGACGGTGACGGGGAGGTCGTCTTCGATGGCGTCATTGCCCGGGGCGGAGGGGTCCTCGTCGCCCAGATAATCGCCGGTATAGTCGCCGTCATTGTCCGGGTTGGTGCTGTCGACATAGCCGATCCCGGCGCTGTCGGCCTGCGCGCTCCAGACGTCGATGGTCATCTTGCGCGGGCCCTTGCCCTGGATCTGCGAGACGAAAGCCTCTGCATCGACGACGTCGAGAAGGCCCGAATAGCTCATGTCGTCGATATCGGTGAAGGTGCCGTCGACGAGGTCCGTGACGAAGGTATAGACGCCCGTGTTCGGGAAATTGTTTTTCGGCACCGAATACATCTGGTTGTTGATGCCGCCGGTCGCGCCCTGGCCGCCCTGCGAGGTGTTGTAGCTGTCCGAGGTGCTGTCCATCGAGCCGTCGGTCTCGATCACGATATTCCGGCCCGAGACCACGACGCCGGAATTGCCGTCCGCCACGCCGACGAAGAGGAAGTTGCCGGAATCGAGATTGCTGAAGTCGAAGCTGAGCGAGCCCTGGGTCGAGACGTAGAGCAGGTCGTTGAAATCAATGGTGTCGTCGGGGTCGCCGCCGACATGCTTCAGGGGCACGAAGGTGACCATCTCGATCTCGGCCGAAAGGTTGTCGGCGGAATCGTTGAGATAGAAGACCGCGACGACGGTTCCGGTCCCGCCGGGACCGGTGGTCGCGATGACCACGTCGTCATTGCCCGCAAGCGAGGTCAGGTAGATCGGCTCGTCATCGACCGTCGATAGCCCGGACGGATCGGTCCCGGTCAGGAGATTGCCGTCGGCATCGGAGAAATAGAGGCTGTTGATCGTGCTGCCTTGCGGGTCGATCGTGATGTAGGGATCGCCGCTGTCGCCTTCATAGGTCGTCGCGGTGTTGCCGGTCGCGAGGATGTCGCCGGTCAGAAGACCCTCGGCCGTCAGGATGCTGGCGAAGGCCGAGGAGATGACGGCCTCGTTGCCGTCGTCACCATCCGGAGAGGGCTGCAGCAAGGGGCTTTCGTCGATGGTCAGCGTGCCGTTGATGATAATATCGGTCATGTCCTAATCCCCGGGGTGTCCCCTGTTGCGAGCGGAGAAAGGCACGCGTCTTCCGGTCCCGGGCCAAGTGGGCCGGGAGAGCGGAGCGGACCCCGCGAGAGGACCCGGGCAAGGCGGTGAGCCGAAAAGCATCGATCCCCCGCCCGAAACGGAGCGGAGAGCTTTTTGCGGCCACGCGCCGAAATGCGCCGGTCCAAACCGGAATTGACCGAGTGAGAAAGTCAGGGTTCGGGCGCGAATGCCCAACCCTGTCGCGGACGCGCGATGCGTCCCGTGCCGCCGGTGCCTGTCATGGAATTATTGTGACGGGTCAAACGCTTGGTGCTCGACCCGGCGGTGCCCGTTGTTATGCCACGAGACGCCGTTAATGAACGTCCGTCAACGACCGCTATCCCGTTCGGTCATACGCCTTTCAAAGGCTCTTTTTATGAAGATGTCAGCAGTTGTGATAATTTATGGTTGAGAAACAATATGACTTTTTACAGTAGTGAAGCGCTTATCTGTCTACAATAAATTGCCGTGATTCTCAATGAAATTCGGGAGCGATCAATTCCGAGAAGGCAAGTTAATTTTTGTTGTATTCGGGTGGTGGGATCTCGCAATAGGCGAAATCCCTTTTGATGTAGGGGCTTGGCTTGCGCGGGTTTTCGCCCTCAGCCGTATTGCTCGACCGGGGTGCCCGCGATGGCGGCCATGTTCAGAAGACCGCGTGCGGTGATCGAGGGGGTCACGATATGCGCCCGGTTGCCGAGGCCCATCAGGATCGGACCGACCTCGAGCCCCTGCGCCTTCATCTTGAGGATATTGCGCACGCCGGACGCCGCATCCGCATGGGCGAAGATCAGCGTGTTCGCGGCACCGTCCATGCGGTTGTCGGGCATGAGCCGCTCGCGCAGATCGGCATCGAGAGCGGCTTCGACATTCATCTCGCCCTCGTAGCAGAAGTCGCGGGTCTCGGAATCGAGAAGTGCTATCGCCGCGCGGATGCGGTCGGCGCTGTCGCTCTGCTGGTTGCCGAATTGCGATTGCGAGCAGAGCGCGATCTTCGGCGTGACGCCGAAGCGACGGACATGGCGCGCCGCCCCGATCGCGGTCTCCGCGATCTGCTCGGGCGTTGGCACGATATGCACATGCGTGTCGGCGATGAAGAGCGGGCCGTCCTCGAGGATCATCAGCGACAGCGCGCCCTGCGGGTGCTTGTCCGCGTCCGAGAGCATCTGGGTGACGTAGTTCAGATGCCAGCGGAACTCGCCGAAGGTGCCGCAGATCAGGCTGTCGGCCTCGCCGCGCTGGACCATTACCGCGCCGATGGCGGTGGTGTTGGTGCGCATGACGGCGCGCGCGATGTCGGGCGTGACGCCGCGGCGGGCGAGAACGGCGTGGTAGGTCTCCCAGTAGTCGCGGTAGCGCGGGTCGTTCTCGGGGTTCACAAGGTGGAAGTCGCGGTCGGGACGGATCTCGAGCCCGAGCCGCTCGCAGCGCATGGCGATGACCTCGGGGCGTCCGATCAGGATCGGCTGCTCGGTGGTATCCTCGAGAATGGCCTGCGCGGCCCTGAGCACGCGCTCGTCCTCGCCCTCGGCGAAGACGATCTTGCGCGAGGCGGTCGCCGCGGCCTCGAAGACCGGGCGCATGAGGAGCGCGGATTTGTAGACCGAGGCGCGGAGCTTCTGCTTGTAGGCCTCCATGTCCTCAAGCGGGCGCGCCGCGACGCCCGACTCCATCGCCGCCTTCGCGACCGAGGACGACACGACCGCCGAGAGGCGCGGGTCGAAGGGCTTGGGGATCAGGTAATCGGCGCCGAAGGTCAGCTGCTCGCTGGAATAGGCCGCCGCCGCCTCGGCCGAGGTCGTGGCACGGGCGAGCGCGGCGATGCCCTCGACGCAGGCGATCTCCATCTCGTCGTTGATGGTCGTCGCGCCGACATCGAGCGCGCCGCGGAAGATGAAGGGGAAGCAGAGGACGTTGTTGACCTGGTTCGGGAAGTCCGACCGGCCGGTGGCGATGATCGCATCGGGCGCAACCTCACGGGCCAGGTCGGGCATGATCTCAGGCGTCGGGTTCGCCAGCGCGAAGATGATCGGGCGCGCGGCCATTTTCGCTACCATCTCGGGCTTCAGCACGCCGGGGCCGGAGAGGCCGAGGAAGAGGTCCGCGCCCTCGATCACGTCGCCGAGGCTCGCCGGGCTGGACCCTTGGGCGAACTCGGCCTTCTGCGGGGTCATGTCCTTTTCGCGGCCCTCGTAGACGAGGCCCTCGATATCGCAGAGCCAGACGTTCTCGCGCCGGACACCGAGCTTCAGAAGCATGTTGAGACAGGCGATCCCCGCCGCGCCGCCGCCGGTCGAGACGATCTTGATGTCCTCGAATGTCTTGTCGGCCACCCGCAGCGCGTTGGTCGCGGCGGCCCCCACGACGATGGCGGTGCCGTGCTGGTCGTCATGGAAGACGGGGATGTTCATCCGCTCGCGGCAGATGCGCTCGACGATGAAGCAGTCGGGCGCCTTGATGTCCTCGAGGTTCACCGCGCCGAAGGTCGGCTCCAGCGCGCAGACGATCTCGGCCAGCTTCTCGGGGTCGGGCTCGTTCACCTCGATGTCGAAGCAGTCGATCCCGGCGAATTTCTTGAAGAGGACGGCCTTGCCCTCCATCACCGGCTTCGAGGCCAGCGCGCCGATATTCCCGAGGCCGAGGACCGCCGTGCCGTTCGAGATCACCGCGACGAGGTTCTGCTTGGCGGTGTAGCGCGCGGCCTCGTTCGGGTTGTCCTTGATCTCGAGACAGGCCTCGGCCACGCCGGGGGAATAGGCGCGGGCGAGGTCGCGGCCATTGGCCATCGGCTTGGTGGCGCGGATCTCGAGTTTTCCGGGCTTGGGGAATTCGTGATAGGCCAGAGCCGCCTGACGCAGGGTTTCGTTGGTGCTGTTCTCGGCCATCGCGCTTTCCCCCGTGGAGCGGTTTCCAAACCGCCTTAGAATAGAGCAGGCTTAGACGAAAGTCTTATGGGTGCAAACCCAAACCGGCGGGGATTTCCGTTAGCGGTCACGGGCTTGGTCTTGCCGGGCGCGCCCGCCGCCGGGTCACCGCTTGCGCCGAGACGGGCGAGGCTCCACCATGCGCGGACGCGACAGGCAAAAAGGAGCGCGAGGGATGGACGATCTGCGGCAGGCCGCTCTGGCGGTGCGCGAGCGGGCCCATGCGCCCTATTCGAACTTCAAGGTGGGCGCGGCGCTCAGGACCGTGACCGGCCATGTCGCCATCGGCTGCAACGTCGAGAACGTGGCCTATCCCGAAGGCACCTGCGCCGAGGCGGGCGCGATCGCGGCGATGGTCGCCGCCGGGGAGACCGGCATCGCCGAGGTCTACGTCGTCGCCGACGCGCCCGACCCGGTGCCGCCCTGCGGCGGTTGCCGCCAGAAGATCGCCGAGTTTGCCGCACGCGACGCGCGGATCACCATGGCGACCGTCGACGGGGCGGAGCGGTCGGTGACGCTGGCCGAACTTCTGCCGGGGGCGTTCGGCGCGGATCACATGGAGCGCACATGACCGATGCACGCGCCGTGCTCGCCGGTCTGAGACGGGGCGAGACGCCATCGGACGAGGCGCTGGCCTGGTTCGCCGCGGGCCTGGCGGACGGGCGCGTCTCGGACGCGCAGGCCGGGGCCTTCGCGATGGCGGTCTGCCTCAGGGGGCTCGGCGATGCGGGGCGCGTGGCGCTGACGCGGGCGATGCGCGACTCCGGGTCGGTGCTCTCCTGGGCGCTCGACGCGCCGGTCCTCGACAAGCATTCGACGGGCGGTGTCGGCGATTGCGTGAGCCTCGTTCTCGCGCCGCTTCTGGCGGCGGCGGGGGTCTACGTGCCGATGATCTCGGGCCGGGGGCTCGGGCATACGGGCGGCACGCTCGACAAGATGGAGGCGATCCCGGGCCTGCGGGTGACGCTCGACGAGGCGGCTCTGCGCCGGGTCGTGAGCGAGGCGGGCTGCGCCATCGTCGCGGCCTCGCCCGAGATCGCGCCCGCCGACCGGCGGCTCTACGCGGTGCGCGACGTGACCGGGACGGTCGAGAGCCTCGATCTGATCTGTGCCTCGATCCTGTCGAAGAAGCTTGCCGCGGGGCTCGACGGGCTGGTGCTCGACGTCAAGCTGGGCTCGGGCGCTTTCATGAAATCCGAAGACGAGGCGCTGGCCCTGGCGCGCGCGCTTGTTGAGACCGCCAGCGCGGCGGGCTGTCCGACGACGGCGCTTCTGACCGACATGAGCCAGCCGCTCGCGCCCTGTCTCGGCAATGCGCTCGAGGTCGTGGCCTCGCTCGACGTGCTAACCGGCCGCGCACGCGGGCCGCTCCGGGATCTGTCAGTGGCGCTGGGGGCGGAGCTTATGTCTTCGGCCACGGGCGAAGACGGCGCGGCGGCGCGGCTGGAAGGGCTTCTCGACAGCGGTGCCGCCGCCGAGAGCTTCGGGCGCATGGTCTATGCGCAGGGCGGGCCGCTCAGCTTCGTCGAGCAAGGCGCGCGATTTCTGCCCGAAGCCCCGGTGATCCGCGAGGTGCCCGCGCCCGAGGCGGGCCGGGTCGAGGCCTGGGACGGCGAGGCGCTGGGTCTCGCGGCGCTGCGGCTCGGGGCCGGGAGACAGGTCGAGAGCGACCGGGTGGACCCGGCGGTGGGCCTGTCGGACGTGGCCCCGCTCGGGACGGCTCTCGCCAAGGGCCAGCCGGTCGCGCGCGTTCACGCGGCGCGCATGGAACAGGCGATCGCCGCCGAGCGCGCGGTGCTCGCAGCTCTGACGCTGGGCGATGCGGAGGTGCCGGATCTGGTGCGGGAGCGGGTGGCATGAGGCCGGCGCTTGATCCGAATGGTGCACTTGCCCGGCCTTGGCGCAGATTGGCCGAGGGCAGGGGTGCGTATTTGGAAAAAGAAGAAGCATCGGGGTGGGGCGCGGTGCGCGAGGTCGCGCGGGCGGAGACCGCGGGTGGCGCGTGGCGTCGGGGGCGCGCGCCATGAGCCGGGCGTTCCTTGTGGTGATGGATTCGGTCGGCATCGGCGGCGCGCCGGATGCGGCGGCGTTCTTCAATGACGGCACGCCCGATACCGGGGCGAACACGCTCGGTCATATCGCGCGCGCCTGCGCCGAGGGTCGGGCTGAGGAGGGGCGGAGCGGGCCGCTCGCGGTGCCGCATATGCGCGCGCTGGGTCTGGGCGCGGCGCTGGAGCTCGCCTCGGGCGAGGATCTGCTGGCCGGGCCGGAGCCCGCCGGGCTCTGGGGCGCGGCCACGGAAGTGTCACGCGGCAAGGACACGCCCTCGGGACATTGGGAGCTGGCAGGGCTGCCGGTGCCCTGGGACTGGCACTACTTTCCCGACGCTGTTCCGGCTTTCCCCGAGGAGCTGCGCGTCGCGGTTCGGGCGGCGGCGGGGACGGAGGGGCTCCTGGCGGAATGTCACGGCTCGGGCACGGTGATGCTCGACCGGTTCGGCGAGGCGCATCTCCAGACCGGCTGGCCGATCTGCTACACCTCCGCCGACAGCGTCTTCCAGATCGCCGCGCATGAGGACCGCTTCGGGCTCGACCGGCTGTTGACGCTCTGCGAGACCGTGGCGCCGATCCTGCACCAGATGAAGGTCGGGCGGGTCATTGCGCGGCCCTTCGTCGGCGCACCGGGCGCGTTCCGGCGCACCAAGAACCGGCGCGACTATGCGATCGCGCCGCCGAAGCCGGTGCTGACGGACTGGGTGCAGGGCGCGGGCGGACGGGTGATCGGGGTCGGCAAGATCTCGGACATCTTCTCGGCGACCGGCATCGACGAGAGCCGGACCGGCACTGACGAGGAGCTGATGGCGCATCTCGAGAGCCTCGTCGATGAGGCCCCCGACGGCGCGCTGGTCTTCGCCAATTTCGTCGAGTTCGACAGCCTCTGGGGGCACCGTCGCGACCTCTCGGGCTATGCCCGGGCGCTCGAATGGTTCGACCGGGGGATCGGCGCGCTTCTGCCGCGGCTCCGGGACTGCGACCTCTTGTGCCTGACGGCGGATCACGGCAACGATCCGACCTGGATCGGCACCGACCATACCCGCGAGCGGGTCCCGGTGCTGATGGCAGGCCGGGGCGCGGGAGCGCTGGGCCAGATCGGGTTTTCGGATGTGGCCGCGAGCGTCGCGGCGCATCTGGGTGTCACGAACGCGGGCGCGGGGCGCAGCGTTCTCTGAAGGAGACGGACATGGACGAGGAGCGGCTGGAGCGCATCGTGGCGCTGCCGAAGATCGAGCTGCACCTGCATCACGAGGGCGCCGCGCCGCCCGAACTGATCCGGGCGCTGGCGCAGGAGAAGTCCATCAACCTGGACAAGATTTTCCGCGAGGACGGCTCTTACGCCTACAAGGATTTCGAGGAATTCCTGCGCATTTACGAGGCCGCGACGAGCGTGCTCAGAACGCCCGAGGATTACGCGCGGCTGACCACGGCGCTTCTGGAGCGCGCGGCGGAAAGCGGGGTGATCTATCTCGAAAGCTTCTTGTCGCCGGATTTCTGCGGGCGCGGCGAGGTCGAGGCCTGGAGGGAATACCTCCATGCCATCCGCGAGGCGGCCGACCGGGGCGAGCGCGACATGGGCGTCATCCTGCGCGGCATCGTCACCTGCGTGCGCCATTTCGGACCGGACTCGGCCAAGCGCTCGGCGGTCTGCGCGGCGGAGACGGCGGGCGACTGGATCGTCGGCTTCGGCATGGGCGGCGACGAAAATGCCGGGCGGCAGCGCGATTTCGCCTGGGCTTTCGACGCGGCGCGCGAGGCGGGGCTGGGCCTGACCAGCCACGCGGGCGAATGGCGCGGGCCCCGGGAGGTGCGCGAGGCGCTTGACGATCTCAAGGTCAGCCGGATCGGCCACGGCATCGCCGCGGCGCAGGACCCCGAGTTGGTCGATCGTCTGGCCGAGGATGGCATCGTGCTCGAGGTCTGCCCGGGATCGAACGTGTTCCTCGGGGCTGTGCCGCGCATGCATCTGCATCCGATCGAGGAGCTGCGCGACAAGGGCGTCAAGGTGACCGTCTCGACCGATGATCCGCCCTTCTTCCACACCACGATGGAGGACGAGTATCGCGGGCTTGCCACCACCTTCGGATGGGACGAAGAGGTCTTTGCCGAGGTCAACCGCACCGCGCTCGACGCGGCGTTCTGCGACCCGGCGACCAAGGACCGGCTGAAGACACGACTGGAGACGACATGAGCGCCAACCTGACCATCGTCGAGCACCCGCTGGTGCAGCACAAGCTGACGCTGATGCGCCAGAAGGACACCTCGACCGCGGTGTTCCGGCAGCTTCTGCGCGAGATCAGCCAGTTCCTGGCCTACGAGATCACCCGCGACCTGCCGCTCGAGACGCGGCGGATCGAGACGCCCTTGCAGGAGATGGACGCGCCGGTTCTTGCGGGCAAGAAGCTGGCGCTGATCTCGATCCTGCGCGCGGGCAACGGGCTTCTCGACGGGGTGCTGGAGCTCGTGCCCTCGGCGCGGGTTGGCTTCGTCGGCCTCTACCGCGACGAGGAGACGCTGGAGCCGGTGCAGTACTATTTCAAGGTCCCCGACGGGCTGGACGACCGGCTGGTGATCGCCGTCGACCCGATGCTGGCGACCGGCAATTCCTCGGCCGCGGCGGTCGATCTTCTCAAGAAGGCGGGGGCCACCAACATCCGGTTTCTCTGCCTTCTGGCGGCGCCCGAGGGCGTCCAGCGCATGCAGGAGGCCCATCCCGACGTGCCGATCGTAACAGCTGCGCTCGATAGCCGCTTGAATGAAAAGGGCTATATCGTTCCGGGGCTCGGCGATGCCGGTGACCGGATGTTTGGCACAAAATAAGCGCGCCTTCTCCTTTACAGACGCTAGGTCTTGGGGCATCCTCAAGGAAAAGCGACTGGGGGGTCGAGCATGTTCTTCTTGGCGCGTCTGCAGCTGCTGGGCGGAGTCCTGGCGGCGACGTTGCTGCTTCCGGCAGGGGGCGAGGCACAGTCTTCGCGTGATATTCCGGCGGAGTTTCCGCCCGCTTCCTATGAGGGTCGGCAATATATCGACAGCCGTGGCTGCTACTATGTCCGCGCCGGGTTCGACGGGGCGATCGACTGGGTGCCGCGGATCAGCCGGTCGCGCCAGCATGTCTGTGGCGGCACGCCGACCTTCGGAGGGTCCCAGGCCCGCGCGGTCACGCCGACACCCAGCGACGCGCAGGTGATCGCGCCGCCCGCCGCTGTCGCCGCGCCGCAACCGGCAGCCCGAC
>NZ_JBHTMU010000043.1:0-32970 GCF_042679605.1 Litorisediminicola beolgyonensis | reverse complement strand
GAATGCTGTCGCCCCTCGAGTTCGAGCGGCAGCAGAAACTGAGGCACGAGGGCGTCTAAGAGACGCGGGGCTATTCATAGAGCTCAGAGAACGTGTCCTTGCTCTTGCCGCGGTTAAGGTCCAGAAACAGGCGCGACTGCTTCTGCCGCCGCCGCATCTCCACGAACTGGAGAAGACCCAGCTCCACGAGCTTCGGGTGCACGGCGATGCGACGTTCCCCGGCGGTGGACTTCACGTGGTTGCCGGTCATGTTGCACACCGTGAAATATGCGATGCCGTTCTCCGACCCGAAATCCTCCGGACCCAGTTGCAGGATTTCCTCGGCGCGACAGCCGGCAAGGCGAGCTATGAGCGGGCCCCAGAACAGCGGGTAATCCTTCTCCTCGCATTGCCCCTGGTAGACCGGAGAAGCGAAGAACTTCTGGATCTTGTCGTCCCAGAGCATGCGCGACCGGTCTTCTTCGTTCGCCTTCAGCGCCTTTTCCTCGTCGTTGGTCCAGAAACAGATTTCGAACGGATTCTCCTCGATAAGCTTCATGGCCTTCAGCATTTTGCCCACCCGGTTCGCCATGCGACCGTGGCGAAGGAAGGTGGCGACACGTAGCCGCGGGATCTTCGCGTCGAGGTCCGCGCGTTCGAGTTCGGCGGGCGTCACCTTGCCTCGTGCGGCAAGAGCTTCCTTTGCCGCGATCGCCATGGCCAGTTCCTGCTCGTCGGCACGCTCGACGAGATCGCGGACACCTTGCGTATTGAGAAGATTTTTTTTCTTGCCGTGGTATTTGGGGATACGGCGAATGACATTCAGGACGCCGTCGACCTCGGTCCAGTCGATCTGGTGGAACGGCTGGTTGCCCAAGACATCGACCCAGATATCGCGGGCTTTCCTGGCGTTACCCCTCGAGGACCGAACCCAGTTTGCACCCTTGTCCGGAAAGCGCTTCTGCCGGGACTCGAAGAGATCTCCGTATCCGAGTTCCTTGAGCTCGAAATAGACATCGAATGCTTCTCTGAATTCGATATTGGGGCCTTTTGCCAAGGCCGCGCGCGCCTTGTCGGAGAGAAGCGATTGATCGATTAGGATCCGGGGCTCTTCGCGCGGCATGGCGGGAGCCTTCGGGGCCGATTCAGGCGACGCCACGGGAGGAATTAATGCGTGATTTTGGGACAACGGTGGGTGGGACCTATTGGGCTCCGCGATGGGCGCTGCGTTCTCTGGCTCGTCGCGGCTCGTCTCGGTCTGGTTCTGAATATGACAGGTCACCTCTGTTTCGGTTGGTGTGGTGGCAGACGGCGTGAACGGCACAGCCATGGAACTCACGGCCGTGGCGTCGGGTGCCTGGACAGCCAGGGCGGCGTCATAGAATTGGGAGGCAGTTCTGGGCAGGGCGGCAGCGTGGGACGCTGACCGGTTCGCCATGACCGACCGAAATATCGTGGTCGCTTCATCGTAGGTACCAACCTCGCGCCGCTCCCGCTCCCGCGACACGTCCAGCTTGACACGCAGAGCCTCGAAAGCGAGGGCACGCCAGTCCGAGCTGGTCTCGTCGAGGGTCATGCCGAGGCGGCGCGCCATCTCGCGCAGAGGGTTCGTGACCGGTGCCCGGTCGCCGAGCGCGAGGGCACGCCGCAGCATGTCTTGGGTCGCGCGCTCGGTCTGCGCCGCGAAATTCGCCGCGGCCTCCGAGCGGGGTTCTGTGCGGGCGCGCGCGGCTTCGTGGGCCGCGATCTGGAATCGGGCCAGTTCGCTCAGCAGGCTCACATGTTCCGCGCTCAGATGCTGCACCGGTGTCTCCTTCGTCAGCGCGAAGGCAGACAGAGTGAGAACTTTTGATCAGGGTTCGATATCTCGACCCAGGCTCTCGGCAGGCGCCGACGGAACAAGAAGCCAGAGGGGCGTTTTTCGAGGTGGGGGGGTGTGCGACTCCGGCCATGGCAGGTGCTCCGAAACGGTTTCCAGGGCATCCGGGAGTCGCGATCCGTGCACCGGTTCGGGCACGCGTTTGTGCACCTATTTGTGCACGTGCACGCGCACCTCCGACTCCAGTCGGGACTCAATCAATGAAATCAACCGCTTAGGGGATTTTTGGCTCCGGCGGTAGGGATCGAACCTACGACCAATTGATTAACAGTCTGAAGTTGTGAGCAAAATTGGGCTCACCGACGCTCATTCAGGGCGTACGGTCCCTTGAAAACAAGGCAACATTCTCCCGGTAGCACCATCCTGGTTCATCAGGATCAACCGCAAACGCTGTACTCGGGACTGTACTTTCCATGGCCATCTTCAAGTTCACCGAGGCCCGCCTCAGGGACCTCCCGCTCGGTTCGGGCATCCACCGCGACACCGAGGTCAAGGGCCTCATGTGCATCGCCCACAAGACCACCAAGACCTTCGCCGTGCAGGGCGACGTCCGCAGGGACAAGCGCCTCGTCCGCTCCGTGCGGGTCAAGATCGGCCGCGTGGACCTGGTGCGCCTGGCCGAGGCCAGGAACGAGGCCCGTAGGCTCATGGCCACGATCCAGTCGGGCGTGGACCCGACCGCGGGGCCGGAGTCCACCGGCATCACGCTGGAGCAGGCGTTGAGGGAGCACCTGCGCGAGAGGGACCTGTCCGACGCCACGGTCAGGAACTACCAGTACCACATGGACAACTACCTCGGGCGTCTCCGGCGCCGGGCGGTGGCCGACATCACGCGCCAGGACTGCCGGGAGCTCATGGAGCAGCTTACCAGGCGCCACGGCAAGACCACGGGCGCGTCGGTGATGCGCACCGTCCGAGCGCTCGTGAACACGGCCCGGAGGCACGACGAGACGATTGGGGCCAACCCGGTGGACGCCATCCGCGTGCCCGCCACGCCGAAGCGGGAGGTTGGCGAGCTGGACGTGGCAGGCTTCTGGACCACCACCGAGGCCATGTCGCCGGTCATGCGGGACCTCCAGCGGGCGTTCCTGCTGACCGGGGCGAGGCGGACCTCGCTGCTGGGCGTGAGGCGCGCCGACTTCGACGCCGGTCGGGGCGTCCTGACCTTCACCCACATGAAGACCGGCGGGTCGTGGTCCTTCCCGACTGGGCGCTGGCTGACCGCGACGTTGGCCGCGAGGATGGAGGAGGACGGGCCGCTGAGCTCGCCCTGGCTCTGGCCCTCGCCGGGCGCCGCCTCCGGCCACGTGGCCGAGCCGAAGCGGGGCGGGGTGCCCCCGCCGCACGCGCTCCGCCACCACTGCCGCACGATGATGATCGCTGCCGGCGTCCCGTACGCCGAGGGCGCCCTCCTGCTCGGCCAGCGGCTCCCCGGCGCCAGCGGAGGCTACGTCCACCAGACGCACCTGGTCGAGGCGCTGCGCCCGCACGCCCAGGCGCTGGAGGACCTGGTGCTGGCGAGGGCGGGCGCCGCGTAGCGTAGACCGGGGGCCGTGAGCGTTGCGCGGACGGGCGCAGGACAGTTCTCAACCGAAAGACGTTGGCATATCAATCCGTTGCAAGGTGATAACCTCAGATCATCGCCGTCCACCCGGACGCCCGCCGACGAAGGGGTAACCACCGTGACCGAACCGACGACCTTCTCCAGCCCGTGGCTCACGCCGGCCGACGCAGCGGCCTACCTGCGCGTGTCGAACGGGACCCTCGCAAACTGGCGCAGCAGGGGGGAGGGCCCCCGATACCGCGCCGTGGGCCGGGTCGTCCGGTACCACAGGGACGACCTCGACGCCTTCATGGTGGAGGGCGCGGCGTGACGACGGTCTGGACCCTCCAGCAGCGACGCGATCCTGACCCCGACTACTCGAACGAGGAGGTGCGGGCGGGGCTCGCCGAGCGTCTACTGGACAATGTGCCGGAGCTGATCGCGATGGACGCGGCCGACGGCGTCGTCGAGGCGTGCTACAGGGTCGGCTTCAACGCCTTCGACTGCGCGACCCTGCGACTGCTCGCCAAGCGGACGGGGGAGTTCCCGCTGTCGATCGAGCGGCGGGAGGCGACGGCCACGACGCGCCCGGAGTACACCGTCAGGCTGGGTACGGCGTCGGACGCCCTGCGGACGTCGCGGACCGAGAACCCGGACTTCTGGGAGGACGAGGCGCTGGTCGAGGAGGCCGCGCGCCGGGCGCCGAGGGAGTGGGCAAGGATCGAGGCCGAAGTGCAGCGGGAGGTTCGCCGCATCGAGCGCGCCCATCGCAGAGCGAGGGCAGACGTCTGAGGCCTCCTAACGGGCGGTGAACGCACCGGTCTCCCCGACGACTCGTTTGTTTCCGGCCGCCACCGTCGCCCGGTACTCTGCCAGCAATTGGACCGCGGGCGACCCACGTTGGCATACGTCGGCGCGTCGTCGCGACAGTGTTCGTCGAGAGCAAGCCGGCCGCAAGGACCGCCTCCCGCGGCCGGCTCCGTGATCCGCCCTCTTGGAAAGGAAGACCCTGTGACTGACCCCGAGTATGCCGCGCCGAAGGCCCCCTCCGTACCCTCGTTCGCCGACCTCCTGACGCCGAGGCAGGCGAGCGAGATGACCGGCCACCCCGAGACGGTGCTCGCCGTCTACCGATCCCGCCGGAACTCCGGCCGCTGGCCGAACGCCGGCCCCGAGTTCGTCAAGGTGGGCCGCGAGGTGTTCTACCCACGGGACGCCGTCCGGGCGTACCTCGCGGGCAAGCGGGGCTGAGCCATGACCGGACTATCTAAGGAGGCCCGGATCGGCCTGCGCTCGCTCCACTCCGCCTGCCGAGGGGCCGGGATAGAGCCCGCGTACGTCCTGCTGAAGGGCAAGGACGCTTTTCAGAAGGAGTGGCCGAAGCTGCGCCCGACGCTCGCCGAGGTGCTGGAACACCTGGGCCGCTCGGCGGACAACTCGGTCGGCCTGCAGCCCGCATCCCTGGACTGCGTGGTGCTGGACTGTGACCACGGCGACGGGCCGGAGGTCGCGGTCGAGTGGGCCGGTGACGCACACGCCGTCACCACCCCCTCATCATCCGGCAGCGCCCACAAGGGCCACGTCTGGGTCCGCTGCGACGCCGCCGACGCCGTGGGCAACTGGAAGTTCCGGGTGCAGGACCCGATCGAGGGCGAGGCGGAGGGCGAGCTCAGGACGCGCGGCGGCCAGGTGCGGTTGAACCCGCAGTCGGTCAGGCTGCTCGCCAGCGCCGTCGAGGAGGGCAGGCTGCGCGACGGTCGCCGGCTGTCGCCGGTGGCCTTCGCCGGCATCAGGACGAGCGGGGGCGCTGCGGACGCATCCGGCGTGGCCTTGGACTGGGACGACGGCGCAGAGGCGGACTTCGACGATCTGCCAGAGCGCCTGCGTGATCGCATCCTGGAGCCCGTCGGTACAGGCGAACGGTCGGAGGCCGTCGCTTCCCTGGTCTGGCAGCTCCTCGCACACGGCCTGTCGGCCGCCTCGGCGCTCTCGATGCTCGTCGAGCACTGCGGCTTCGCCGTCGAGAAGTACGGCGACAGGCTGGAGGCCCAGGTCGAGAAGATCGCCCGTGACTACCTCGCCACCCGTGTGACCGGGATAGCCCAGGACTTCGACGACGTGATCGAGGCCGCCGACCTGCCGGAGGGCGCGCGGCCCGACGGCGGCGGGAACCCCCTGACCCGCGTGGTGCGGGAGATGAACGAGCGGTTCTGCGCCGTCCTCGACGGCGGCCAGTTCCAGGTCTTCATGGAGGAGCCCGACCCGATCTTCGAGGGGCGCACCGCCTGGACCAGGATGAGCCGCGAGGCGTTCCGGCACTACTTCGAGGACGAGACCCTCGCCCAGGTGGGCGAGAAGAAGCGGATCAGCAAGGCGGACCTTTGGCTGTCGAGCCCGCACCGCCGCAAGTACCCGGGCATCGTGATGGACCCTCAGGGCCTGCCGCACAACGAGGGCAAGCTGAACCTCTGGAAGGGGTGGGCCGTCGAGCCCGCGCCTGGCGACTGGTCGATGATGCGCGAGCTGATCGGGGAGGTCCTCTGCGACGGCGACGCGGCCTCGGAGGACTACGTGCTCCGCTGGATCGCCTACATGCTCCAGAGGCCCTGGGAGACGCCCGAGGTCGCCATCGCGTTCCGCGGCGAGGAGGGCACCGGCAAGGGCACCCTGGGCAGGGCGCTCATGCGCATCGCCGGCCAGCACGGTCTGACGGTCTCGCACCGCTCGCAGTTCGCGGGGCGCTTCAACTCACACCTCCGCAACTGCGTGTTCCTGTTTGCCGACGAGGCCGTCTGGCCGGGGGACAAGGAGGGCGAGGGCGTTCTCAAGCAGCTCGTGACCGAGCCGATCCTGTCCTACGAGGCAAAGGGGCGGGACATCACCCAGGGCCGCAACATGGTGCACATGATGCTGGCGTCGAACGAGGAGTGGATCGTGCCGGCGGGACCCGAGGCGAGGCGCTTCTTCGTCTCGGACGTGTCGGACAGGCGACGCCAGGACCACGAGTACTTCGGCAGGCTCGCGCGGCAGATGGACCAAGGCGGCCTCGCCGGCATGGCCCACGACCTGCTGGCGCTGGACCTGCGCGGCTGGCGGCCCTCGATGGAGATACCGCAGACCCGGGCGCTGGCCGACCAGAAGCTGAGGAGCATGAAGCCCGCCGCTCGCTTCTGGTTCGAGCTGCTGGGTTCGGGCGAGCTGCCGGTCGGCTTCGACGCCGAGGGCAACGAGATCGACTGGCGCACGGGCGCCGTGGTGCTCGGCCCGCAGGAGAAGGACGCGACGGTCGAGGCGTTCGACGGCTTCCTCCGCCGCAACCAGCTACGCAGCGAGAGGGCCACGCACAGGGCCCTGGTTAGAGAGGGGAAGCGGCTCGTGGGTCTGACCACCGGCAAGCGGGAGGGCGGCGCGGAACGCACCTGGAACCTGCCCGCCCTCGACGACGCCAGGGCCAAGTTCGAGGCACGCTCCGGCGCCTCCGAGCTTTTCGACTGACGGGCGTGGGGGCCGCGCGCCGTGGCGGTCCAATCCTGCCATCGGGCTTACTTTCTCGGCGTGTTCGACCTGATCGAGCACCTGACCTCACGCCTGTGTGAGGTCCTGGGGCCACCCCTCAGGACGCTTCGGACGCTTGCGGAATGTAAGCGTCTTGGGTTAAGCGCATGTTTCGGAAGCGAAAAAGACGCTAGGACGCAAGGACGCTTAGGTTCTGGTTTCGTGGCTTTTTGCGGCTCGCCCTGGTCTCTCCCTTCGCCGAATTCGGTGCGGCTCGTCTGGTCGTCCAGAAAGCCGAAAAGCAATATTAAGTGTCTTAAGTGTCCTAGTGTCATTTAGATAATAAAAACAATAAGATACGGAAGGACGCTTTCAGGACGCTATGACGCTTAGGCCGAACGGAGGCCCAGCCCCCTTCGTGTCCCGACCTCACGCCAGTGAGAGGTGGGCCCGCTCTCACGTGAGTTCGCTGGCGTACGTCGCCAACGGGACATGGCATCGTGACCTCGAACAGTGAGGCGAGAGCCGCCCGGAAAACCTAGACGCCCACCCGACTGCCCGCCGAAGGGTGGCCCTCCGATCGTGGATCAAGGGGTCAGACAGCGGGATGGGCAATCGCGTCATGGGCCTAGGGGGTGCTTGTCCTCGTCGAACACAGTACCGGAAACAGCGTGAGGCCGCCGATGCCCTACCTACCCACCTCGCCGAGCGGTCGGCCATACCTCCGTCCGATGAGCTTGGCCGTCGCCCGCATGTGGGTCGCCAGCTACAACAGGGCCGTCGAGCGGGTGAACCAGCGATGCCGCGCCGGCACGTCCGACGGACTGCCCCTGGAATGGGAGGCAGGCGGTCTCGTGATGGACAGCGCGGTCCCGAAGTCCTGCCTGGCCTTCAGTCTGCCGGGTAGAGGGCAGTGGATCGGCTACATCTGCCCGTCGAAGCGGTTCAAACCCCTGGGCGGGATGCCAATCCGGCTGGGTCAACGGTACGCAATCAAGGGCTTGCCGCTGGGGCAGTGCTACGGCCACCAGCCCTTCGCCCTCGACGCCCTGGGCGTCCGGTGGGCCGGGTGGCGCGCACCCCGCAGCCAGTGGGATGGCGTCGAGCCCGAGCCGCTGGACTTCCAGATCGAGGAGTTCCTCTGATGAGCATCATGCGGATGAACAGGATCAGGCCGGCGCCCGACCCGCACAGGCGGAGCCAGTTGGCCCCGGTCGTGGCCCAGGTGTACGGCGAGAAGGGCGACGAGTTCCTAGGCTACCTCAGGCAGTTCGGGCACGTCACCTACGCCGCCAACATGACCGGCCTGACCCGGCGCACCTTCTACGACCGCAGGGCCAAGAACCCCGACTTCGCAGAGGCGTGGGACGACGCGGTCGCGGCCTTCGAGGAGGAGCTGACACACCGCGTGGTCCAGACGGCCCTGGAGATGGGGACCGGCAGGTGGGTCCCCGTGATCGACCCGGCGACCGGCGAGCCCGCACTGGACGACGACTTCGAGGTGGTCCACCGCTTCGAGACCAGCCATGTGGACGCCCGCGTGCTGACCAAGCTCCTGGCCCTGCGAATGAGCTCGGCCGACGGCCCGGCCCAGACCAACATCCAGGTTAACAACCAGACGACCGTCCACAACGAGCTGCCCAGGAGGCCGAGGCTCGTCGGGGGAGGAGCGACCGTAGACGGTCGCCCAGGGTCCATACGGAGCCCCCTGGGCGCCTCCAAGGCCTCGGGAGCGCATCCGGGCGTCGAGGACGCCGAACTGGTCCAGGGGCGACCCCAGGAGACCGGGGGACGGACCGATGACTGACGGCGCGGTGCACGTCACGATCGTCAGGGCCGGGGGCGTGGCCACGGTCAAGTTCGCGGACGGCTACGAGACGATGCGGGTGGCCCTCGGGTACCTGCACGACCCCGGCGACGGCCTGGTCGCCGAGATGGGCGAGGGACGCGAGCCGGTGCCGTGGCAGTCGGCCCGGGTGCGCGACGAGGCGGCCTTCTCGGTGGAGACGCGGCTGGACCTGGACGACGAGACGCGCAGGCGCCTGCTGGAGTGGATCGCCGCCACGCCGTACTTCGAGGACGCCTGAGGGGTCGCGACCGAGGCCCGCCCTGTGCCCGGTGCTGTGCTCGCCCTCCTCGAACGAGGCGAAGCCCCTGATCCGGCTCGCCTTCCCGTCGCCGTACCCACTGATCCCGTGTCTGTCGTTGGCTTACTCGCCCGCCCACTTGCGACATCGTGCCCGCGTACACCCTCACAGGAGAAGCCCGATGCAGGAAGACACCCCGATGCGCGTGGTTACCCGGGAGCGCCAGCAGCTCGCCGACATGGACCGACAGTACAACGAGCTGAACGAGCGGGCCGAGGAGCTCTGGGGCCTCATGGAAGGGAAGCGCGCCCGCCTCGCCGAGATGGGCCACCCGGTCTCGCTGGATGACTGACCCGTCGCCCCCGCTCCCGCGGCTGCCGAAGCACCTGTTCCAGGCCACCCAGGCCGAGGCAGACGCGCTGGTGGCCGAGGCGGCCAAGGACGACCGCTTCCGCCCGCTGCCCGAGCTGCCGAGGGGGAACAACGCCGTCAGGATGATCGTGGGCATGTGGTACTGCCACGGCTCTCTGGCACTCCCGCGAGGCTGGGTCCGGGCCGTGATGCTCGCCTGCCGGTCCGCCGGGGCGCCGCACCCCGACCAGCGGTGCCTCCGCTGGTACCGCTCGAAGCTGCGCGACGCCCCGGTCTACTTCGCCGGGATGCGGGGCGTGCCGAGCGACCTGATCCTCCTCCTGGAGCAGGACGTCGACGCGGGCTGACCAGCATTCGCCGCCGGTAGATCACACGCTGGTCCCCCGCGCCGACCGGACGCGGCAAGCTGTGGTCGTGTCGGTTGGGCATGGGCCTCCTTCTCCCGGCACACGGCGGCCGGTCCTTTTCGACGGGGGACCGGCCGCCACTCCCGACACGAGCGGAGGCCGAGGATCGCACATGAAGAAAGACGAGATCGAGACCCGGATCGCCGAGCTCCGCGACGACCGCGAGCAGCTGGCCGACGAGCTGGACAAGGCCCGCGAGGAGGCCAAGCAGGCCGTCATCCTCGGGAAGAAACCCGACAACGCGGCGGTGGCCATCTCGACCCGCATCGCCGTAATCGACGACGCCCTCGCCGAGCTGAACGACCGCCTGGGCGCCGCGGCCGGTTCCGCCGAGCGGCGCGCCCGGACGGTGCGAGCGGAGAACGCCCTCCAGACCACGGCCGAACGTTCCAAGTTGGCCGTGGCCGTGGACCGGGCGCTGACCGCACTCGCCGAGGCGTGGCCTGCGTACCAGGAGGCCCTTCGCAAGGATCTCGGCTCGGTGTCGGCCGCGAACGGCGACGTCGGCCCGGTCGAGCGAGGCCTCGTCGCGAACCGTCAGAACGAGGTCTTGGTCCGCTCGCTGGTGAGCGCCGGCGGGATGGGACTCGCCCGGGCACTCGGCGTCGAGACGGCGATCCGCGAGCGCCACGCCATCAGCCTCGCGGCCGCCGAGGAGAGGGTAGCGGAGAGCCTTCGGACGGAGGTGCTGCGTATCAGGGCCTCGTCCCCGCAACCCTACGTCTCGGCCGAGGCCCGCGCCGAACTCGAACAGATGGAGAAGTCGGCATGAGCAGAGACGGACAGCGCCACGTCGATGAACTGAGGCGGCTCCAGGACCGCAAGAAGGAACTGGAGGATGCCCTCGGCCGTCTGGCGCGCGACGAGGCCGACGCCGAGGAAGTGATGGAGCTCGCCAAGGAGGTTGAGCTCCTCGAACAACAGGTCGCCACCGCCCGCGCGGCCGCACAATCACTGGAGAACGACATGACCAAGACACACGACGTGCGGAAGGCCGCCGCGGCGAACCGGCTCCTGGCCGAGGCGAACCTGGACGCGCTGGCCAAGAGCATCCAGCGGCCCGGCGAGAGCTTCCACAAGGCCTACGACCGGGCGCTGGACACCGACATGGGCCGGGCGCTGATGCGGACCCGCGACGACGCCCAGGAGCTGGAGCGCGGCGGGGTGACGAGCATGGAGCTCGACGAGGCCCGCAAGAACCTGGTTCGCTGACGGCCTGAAAGGCGGACGACCGAAGGGGCCCGCGTCTCCATCCGAGGCGCGGGCCTTCCCTGTTGTTCGGTGTGTCTTCCGGGCCACACCATTATTTGCGCCTCCCCCTCCAAACGTTGGGTTACCCGCCCGAGCCCGTCTGCGATCCTCCTTCCACGGTCCCTGAGACCGGTTTCATCGAGAAGGAGCGCCGACATGGCCACCAAGACAGAACTGAAGATCGACGGCGAGACAACCGCGGACGGCGCCGAGGTCGCCGAACGCTACCGCGCCCTGGAAAAAGACGACCGGGTGGAGGTCCGCATTCGCCTGCCGCGTTCCGCTCTGGAGAACGCCGCCACCGCCCGCCTGCGCGAATACGTCAACATGCCTGATGGCGACCTCGCCCTGGTCGGCGCGGTCCCGTTCCTCATGCGGGACTACGGCCACTGGTACGACGGCCAGCTGGTCGGCGACGCGCTGGTGACAGCCTACGGCGGCCGGAGCCGCGACGAGCTGAGGGCGGCTCGTGCGCAGGTCATGGACTGGTTCGACGCCGAGATCAGGGTCGCGAACTGCTGACCACCAATCCACCCACATTGCGAACCCCGAAAGGGGCAATTCGATCAAGGAGAGACTCATGAAGATCGAGAACTTTCAAGTCAACGACGACCCCGGCTCCGCTCGGGTCCGGTTCACCTACAGCGTGCCGAGGGACGAACTGTTCCTCCCTTATGACAACGGGGGCCGGATGGCGGAGCACGAGGAGGACGACATGGAGGACGTCTACCTCTCAGAGATGCTCCATCACATTCTCCTGAACCACGGCCACCGGCTGCGTGCCGCCATCTTCGATCCGCTCATGGAGGGGATGCTCGAACCCGGCGAGGACGCGATGGACCCTGCACTGGTGGAGGAGCTCCGCGTCGACTTCGACTCAGCCCTGCGCGCCCGCCTCTCGCCCGCAGCGGTCTGATGCAATGAAGGCTTTACTCGCCCGGCTCACCGCCGGGCGGGTGGCTCATCTTTTGGCACGTATCGCGGATACGATTGATATTGCCTTGGCGGCATGTCCTCGCAACGAAAACCGAGGCCGAACGCATTCGTTCGCCCTCGGTCAGTAGTCTTCGGCAGCTCCGTCCCTCGTTGGAGACGGGAGAAACCTGCCCCCCGCTGCTCCGCGCACGCCTCAGGCGTACTGGATCAGCTTCCAGGTCACCGCCTTGCCCGAATAGGGCGGCATGCGGTTGCCCCGGGCGATGGGCGCGATCGCCGTCGACGGCAGGATGGGTGAGGAGCGGAAGCGATACACAATCGGCCACGAGATCGGACACTACGTTAACCCCATGCATCGTGCCAGCAGCCCCGAAGGCTTCAAGTGCACACGCAAGGACATGCTGACCGATGACGCCAAGCCCGGCGACAGGCACGCCAAGATGGAGGCCGAGGCCAACCAGTTCGCAGCGGAACTGCTGATGCCGGACGCTTGGGTCCGGCGCTTCTTGAGGTCAAAGGCCGGACTGGACCTGCAACACATCTTCGACATGGCCGCGCTATTCGAGGTGAGCAAGGAAGCCGCGGCGAGGCGCTACCTCTCCTTTGCCGCTGAACCGGCCGCCGTCGTGTTTTCCCACGATGGGAAAATTCGCTACGTGAAGAAGACGGACGACTTCCCGCGCTTGTCCGTCTGGAACGGACAGCCCATGCCCGCGGACTGCTACTCGCTCACAAACAACAAGGGGCAAGGAGAGATCACGGACGTCGTGGAGGCTGTGGGCCACCACTGGCTTGATACATCCTGCGGCCTGTCGCTGGGCGAACAGACGGTTGCTCAGGCGAAGGGCTTCCGAATGACGCTGCTCACAGTCGAGTTCGAGCAAGAGGAAGACGGGTGGGAGGCCCCGCGCTTTCGTCGGTAGGCCGCTTTTGGCCGAATTGCCAGCCGTTTTCAACTCCCGAAGCAGAACGTTACTGGGCTTGGCCCGGAACCGGGCTCGCAGGGTTCCCGCATCACGACAGGATACTCCCATAAAGCGGGCGATGGTCGCTCGCAGTATGGGAGACCATCCATGACCAAGACCACCTACGTCGCCACCGCCCCCGACGGCTCGCAGCACACCCGCAAGACCGACCGGACCTACACCCATGCCGTCCTGCTCGAAGGCAAGGAGGGATGGGGTGCGGTCGGCTTCTGCGGCCGTCCCGACCTGGCCGAGAAGAAGCGCGGAGAGCATCCCGGATCGATCGTGGTCGAGTGTGGCGTCCTCGGTGACCGTGCGGCTGACGTGCCCGAGGCGGAGGCCACCGAGAAAGCCGAGTCGACCGCGCCGGACGCTGACGAAGTGCCCGAGCGCGAGCAGACCGTGGACGAAAAGATCGCGGCGGCCAAGGTGCACGGCCCCGAGCCGACGCGGACAATCGGCTCGCTGGTGCAGGAGCTTCTGATGGACCCCGACCTCGGCTACCTCGCCATCGTGGATCGGGTCGTGGCCGAGTTCCCCGATGCCAAGACCTCGGTTCGCAGCGTGGCTAGCGTTGCCGCGGCCATGCGTAAGCGCGGCGTGGACGTGCCGATGCGCCGAAGGTCGAAGGGCTAACCCACTGACGTGGCGAGGCGATCCCGTCTCGCCGCTTGATGCAGGGCCCTACTGCGGCTAGGCTCAACTCCGGGTGGAGTGGGTTCGGCCGCAGGAGGGCCCTTTCGTATGAAAAAGCCGGAGGGCATAGGGGGCACCGCCATGCGGCTCCTTAGGTTGGGAGCGACTAACAAGGAGGCGCTCGAGGGGGTCCTCCGGGTGCATCCCGAAGCGCGCACCACCATGAAGTCCATTCGCTGGTACCGGAATCGCCTGCTGAACGACTTCGACGCGCCGCGCGCCAGCGACGCGCCCGGTCTGCCGCCCGACAAGATGCCGCCGAAGCCAGCCGCTCCTACGCCGCGCAGAGCATCGTCGCCAGAACCTGGGCGTGGCGACGTCCGCACGGTCGCCCTCGCCCTCGTTCGGGACCTGGTCCGCCGGTGGCGGACGAACGAGCAGGTGCTGTCGACCGTCCTGGAGGCGTACCCGGGTGCGCGAGTGACGGGTGAGGACGTCCGAACCGTGCGAGCCGAACTGAGGCGGGCGGGCGAGTACGTCCCGACGTCCGCGGAGGCACGCAGGTTCCTAGTCGGCGAGGCGCGTCCGACCGATCCCACTCCGCCGGCGTCCGTCCTGCGCGAAGCGCGGGGCTGATTCGATGCTCAAGCTGGACGCTTTGCCTTCTTGACCACGACGTATCCGGTCGCAGCGAGACCCTTGACGGCGCGGGCATGCCTGGCCGCGTCCTCAGCCTTCCACTCGTCCTTCTCGCGCATGGTACGGTCGAAGACGAAATCCCAGTCCACCTCGCCCGAGCCGGGCTCAGTCTCCAGGTAGGCCTCGACCAGCGCCCTCATCGCGTCGATGTGGGGTTGGGAGTCCTCATTGATGATCTTCCCAGCCTGGATCGCTATCTCCCTGACGAGCCTCAGCGCCTTGTCCGCCTCCAGCCCGGAGACCTCGCTCCAGAACTGCGCCGACGAGGGCCGGAAGATGCCGTCGTGGAAGGTGGAGGTCGTTGAGCCCGTCGCGACGGCGTAGTTGGCGAAGACCCGCTTCTTCCCGCCGCCCTGGTTGATGAGCTTCTCCGCCCGCCGCGCGTGGTTCTTGAGCGCCTTGAGGATGTCCGAGTTCCGCGTGACCGTGCCGCTCTTGATGACGTAGAGGTGCTCGTCGCCCGTGTCCGGGTCGTAGCGGTGGAGGTCGATGCCCTCGGCGGCAGCCTTGGCGTTGTTGCCTCCCAGCGCGATTGCCATCTTCTCGATGGCCCAGCCGCCCGCCGTCACGTAGTTCCTGTTCACGTAGTCCTGCACCAGCCTGCGCGCGACGTCGGTCGCGCCGAGAGCGTTGAACTCCATCTGTCGGACGAGCGGGTTGATGCGGCCGATCACGAGCTTGCGGTAGGAGCCGACCGCCTCGGCGATGACGCGCGTGTACCAGAACCCGAACTGCTGCGCGAAGCCCTCGATGGCGTCAGCTATCTCCGAGTCGCTCGGGCCCTCGCCCTCCGCCACGCCCGCGGCCTTGCGGACGCCGCGCGCCGCCTCCCCCTCCTCATGCGGGGACGCAGACTGGCCGTCCCTCACTACCTTCTCTAGACCAGACGTGGTCATCCCTCACCTTGACGTTCAGCGTCGCCACGAGGTCGCGTCCGGCCCGCTCGACCCATCCGTGAGTTCCGATCCGTCTGTTCGACGACTCCTTCCTCCAGGGCGGAGACCCGGGCTGCGCGAATCTCTCCCCCGCAAGATGCCCCTTCACGCGCTCTGCCACAACCTGTGCCAGCTTTACGGGGACCGCGTTGCCGACCTGCTGGTACTGGGATCGAGGGCGGCCGGCGAACGGGTAGTCCGAGGGGAAGGTCTGGACCGCGGCGCACTCGTGGAGGCCGAGGCAGCGGACATCGTCAGGATGGATCAGTCCCGTGCTGGAGTGGTCCGGCATCCCGAGGACCGTCGGCGCGGGCTCGTCCCAGGACAGCCTCCGCCACCAGCCGCTCTTGCCGCCCGTCGCAAGGAAGGCGCGCCCCATGGTCGCCTGCTGGACCTCGACGGGGAGGCTCCGCCAGTTTCCGCCGGCGGGCACCCGGGAGTAGACGGCCACCTTCGCGGCGCTCAGGGGCTGTACGGGGCCGGGGTCGTCAAGACCCGAGAGCGCCTGCCGCAGCGTGACGCGCGGTGCGTCGCGGTCGCCTTCGGGCAGGTAGCACGGCGTGGACGACTTCGTTCCGAGGAGGAAGGCACGCTGGCGCATCTGCGGGACGCCGAAGTCGGAGGCCTCGAGGATGCCCCAGCAGACAGTGTAGCCGAGGGCGCAGAGCTCGCCGACGAGCCAGCGCAGGAAGGAGCCCTTCATCTCCTCGGGCCCCATCGGCCGGTCCTTGGTGCGCTCGGTGAGGGGACGATGGACGAGGGCGGCTGACAGCAGCCCGTCCACGTTCTCCATGAGGAAGGTCGCGGGCACGAACTCCCGGATGTAGCCGAGGTAGCTCGGGAACAGGGACGACACCCTCCCGTCGCGGATGCCCTGCCTGCGGCCGTGCGTCGTGAAGGGCTGGCACGGTGGACCGCCCGCCAGAAGGGAAAGCTCGCCGCGCGTCAGGCCGAGTTCCTCACGGAGATGGCGCGGGTCCACGTCCTCTATCCCGGCGTGGACCACCCTCGCGTCCGTGCCGGTCAGGCGATGGTGCCCCCGCAGCGTACCGACGCTGTCAGCGTCTATCTCGACTTGCCCCACAACCCTGAAGCCCGCAGCCTCGACCCCGAGGTCGAGCCCACCGGCGCCGGTGCAGAGCGACAGGGCCGTCAACCCGTCCGATGATGTGTCCCGCAAATGCCCGATCCTCCTGCTTTTTCTTTTCCTGTGACATTGCTGCATCGCGCCCGACTTGGAAACCCCTTCCCTGCAGGACGCGGCGCCGGAGCGGCCCTCCGCTGCCTCAGAGTCACAGTACCGCCTGAACGATAGAACAATTCATGAACATCCGCAACGGACGGGGCTGTGCCCGACCCGGAACACCCAACGCAGGCGTTTCTCTTTATGACCACACTGCCCGCGTGGGCTCACCACAACCTATCCAAGGGCGCTGAGTTCGAGGGGCGACGCTGGCGACTTGGTGACCACGGGCTGTGAACTTCTTATCGACCCGGCCTCGGCTGGCTCCGCGACGCTCGCGCTGAGGAATATCCATAGCCCTCAATCGGCTAGGTCGGACTGTGCCCGGACGAGAACACTGTGTCTATGCTGTGTTTGAGGGCCTCGCACCGGGCGGGGGAATATTATAAGTGCTTGATTTTATTGGCTCCGGCGGTAGGGATCGAACCTACGACCAATTGATTAACAGTCAACTGCTCTACCGCTGAGCTACGCCGGAACACGTGGGGCGTATAGCAAGAGCGGATTCGCGCGTCCAGAGGCTCGGGCGGAAAAATTTCCTCGGTTGGCTCGATGATTTTCAGGACAGCGAGAAGACAGCCTCGGGGCTCAGGTCCCCGGCATGGGTGACGCGCGATTGTCCCATCAGATCAATGAGATGGGCCAGGACGTTCCGCGCCGCGGCGGGCAGGAGGCGGGGGTCGGTGTCGGTGTAGATGCGGGCGGTCAGCGCCTTTAGCGTGGCGGGGCCCGCGGCGAGGGCCGCGAGGATCTGCGCCTCGCGCGCGCGGCGGTGCGCCAGAAGGCCCGAGAGCCGCGCCGAGGCGTCCTCGACCGGGGCGCCGTGGCCGGGCAGGAGGCGGCTCCAGCGGTGGCGGTTCAGCCGGGTCAGGGACGCCATGAAATCGGTCAGATCGCCATCGGGCGGCGACACCATCGAGCTGGCCCAGCCCATCACAAGGTCGCCGGTGAAGAGCGTCCCGTCCCAGTCGAAGGACAGGTGATTGCCGAAATGCCCCGGCGTGTGCAGGGCGCGGATGCGGTAGTCGCCGCTGGCGATCTCGTCGCCATCTCCAAGCCGGGCATCGGGGGCGAAGCCGTGGTCGACACCTTCGCCGCCCTGGACGAGACCGCCCTCGGCCAGCCTCTCCATCACGGCGCTCCGGCCCGCTTGCGGACCGCCGAAGGCCAGGACCGGCGCGCCGGTTTCGCGCGACAGCGTGCGGGCCAGGTGCGAGTGGTCGAGATGGGCATGGGTGACCAGGATATGCCGCACCCGCGACCGCTCCGGGAGCGCCGAGAGGATCGCCTGCAGATGGCAGGGATCATCGGGCCCGGGGTCGATCACGAAGAGATCGCGGCGCCCGATCACATAGGTATTGGTGCCGCGAAAGGTCATCGGCGAGGGGTTCGGTGCCACGATCCGAAAAAGCCCGTCGCCCAAGGGCTCGGGGTGGCCGTGAACGGGCCGGAACCCCGGATCGGGATCGGGGCCACTCATCGGGGCAGGCGGCCCGCTTTGGGCATGGTGGAGGCGATGCGCATTGGCTAGCCTTAGCGCATGTCCTTCGAATGGCTCAAACGATACATGCCGCGCGGGATCTACGCGCGCGCCTTCCTGATCCTCGTGCTGCCGGTCGTGACGCTGCAGCTCGTGGTGTCGGTCGTCTTCATCCAGCGCCATTTCGAGGGCGTGAGCGAGCAGCTGAGCGATGCGGTGGCGCGCGAGATCGCGCTCGTCACCCGGCGCGACGACCCGTCTCTCGCCGCGGTGCTGGAGCTCGACATCGCGCAGGTCGCGCCCGGGGCGATGCCGCAGGCGAACAGCCGCCGCTGGTACGATCTGACCGGCATCGTGGTGATCCGCGAACTGATGCGCCGGGTGCCGGGCGCGCGCGCCGTGGTGCTGCCGGATACCGCCAATGTGACGGTCTATGTCGATGCGCCGGAGGGGCCCCTGGCGGTCAGTTTCGACCGCGACCGGGCCTCGGCCTCGAACCCGCACCAGCTCTTCGTGAACATGGTCGTCTTCGGCGTGCTGATGACGGCCATCGCCTATCTCTACCTGCGCAACCAGCTCCGCCCGATCACCCGGCTCGCCCACGCCGCCGAGGCCTTCGGACGCGGGCGGCACGTGCCCTATGCGCCCTCGGGCGCGGTCGAGGTGCGCTCGGCCGGCAATGCCTTCATCGACATGCGCGCCCGGATCGAGCGGCAGATCGAGCAGCGCACGATGATGCTCTCGGGGGTGAGCCACGATCTCAGGACCCCGCTCACGCGGATGAAGCTCGCGCTGTCGATGCTGGAGGACGAGGACCGCGAGCCGCTCGAACGCGACGTGACCGAGATGCAGCGCCTGATCGACGCCTTTCTCGATTTCGCCCGAGGGGCGGCGGAAAGCGGGACGCCCGAGATGGTGGAGCCCGGCGCGTTGATCGAGGCGGCGGTGGCCGATGCGGTGCGCAACGGCCAGAACGTGGCGGTCCACGAGGTGACGGGGCAGGGCAGCGTGACCCTGCGCCCGGTGGCGATGCGGCGCGCGCTCGACAACCTGATCGGCAACGCGGTGCGCTACGGCACCCGGTGCGAGCTGTCGGTCACGGTGACCGACCGGATGGTGCGGTTCCGGGTCGAGGATGACGGCCCGGGCATCGCCGCGGAGGACCGCGAACAGGCGCTGAAGCCCTTCGCCCGGCTCGATCCGGCGCGCAACCAGGACCGCGGCTCGGGCGTGGGGCTGGGCCTTGCCATCGCCGCGGATATCGCGCGCGGGCATGGCGGCGTCCTGCGTCTCGATCAGAGCGAGCGTCTCGGCGGGCTCCAGGCGGATATCGTTATCGCCCGGTAAACCATCGATAAACTCTGCCGGCCGGTGCCAAGGGCCTGCCGCGCTCCGGTCACATTTCCGCCCCGTCCGCATGGCAAGACCGTCGCAAAGGACATCGCTTTCGCGGTGATCCGCGACCGATCCAAAGGAGTGCTGCCATGACCCGCCTGATCCTCACCGCCGCCCTCGCGCTCGGCCTTGCCGGTGCCGCCGCCGCGCAGACGCAGGGCCCGACCTCGCCCATTTTCAGCACCAAGGGCGGCTCTGCCGTTCCGGGCGAGACCTTCGAAGGCCAGTGGTTCACGACTCAGGACGGCTGCACCTATTCGCGCACCAAGGCGCCGGGCTATCCGACCCGCTGGGTCCTGATCCTGAACCCGCACCATGTCGGCCAGAAGCCCGCGCATCGCGGCTGCAAGGTCATGCTCTGATCGTCAGAGCGCCTCGGCCACCGATTCCAGAAACAGGCTCAGCGCGTTCGGATCGACGGGCTTGCGCAGCAGCGTGAGCCCGAGCGACTTGCACGCGCTCGCCAGATCCGGCGATCGATCCGCCGAGATCACCATCGCCGGGATCGGCCCGTAGCGACTGCGGAGCCGCGCATAGAGCTCGGTTCCCGTCACGCCCGATCCCAGCCGCTGATCGAGCAGCAGGGCATCGGGCACGATCCCGAGATCGGCCAAGAGCGCCTCGGCGCTTTCGGCGTCCTCGGCCTCGATCATGTCGACGCCCCAGCTTTCCACGAGAAGCGCCAGCGCGCGGCGGAGATCCGGCTCGTTCTCGACCGCCATGACCACGAGACCCGCCACGTCGCTGCGGCGCGCGCCGGGGCGGCGATGGATCGGCGTCGGGCGTCCGACCGCCTCATCGACCACCGGCACCCGCACCGAAAAGCAACTGCCGCGACCCGGCTGCGAGCGCAGGGCCAGGGGGTGGCCAAGCCGCGCGCAGGCGCGGTCGACGATGGCGAGACCCAGGCCCAAGCCCTCGCTGCCGCCGCCGGAGCCCGTTGCGCCCAGGCGCTTGAACTCCTCGAAGATCGTCTGCTGATCGGCCTCCGCGATGCCGGGACCGGTGTCATGCACCTCGATCCGGGCCGCGCCGCCGACACGCCGCGCCCCGACAAGGACGCGACCGGTCTCGGTGTAGCGGATCGCGTTCGAGATCAGGTTCTGCGCGACGCGGCGCAGATAAGAGGGATCGCTCTCGACCCAGAGCGCGCTGTCCACCACCCGCAGCTGCAGCCCCTTGCGCTCGGCAAGGACGGCCATCTCGTCGCGGAGCGGGCCGAAGATCTCGCGCAGCGCCACGGGTCGGATGTCGAAACTCAGCCCCTCGGATTCGAGCTTGGAGATGTCGAGAAGCGCGTCGATCAGCCCCTCGGCGCTCGAGAGTGCGGTCTCGGCCTTCTGCAGCACCGCTTGGTCGCGCGGCTCGGTAAGCCGGTCGGCGAGGCCGGAGATATAGAGTTTCGCGGCCGAAAGCGGCTGCAGGAGATCGTGAGACGCCGCTGCAACGAACCGGTTTTTCGAGGCATTGGCCCGCTCGGCCGTGGCCAGCGCGTCCTCGAGATCGAGCGTGCGGGCAACGACCCGCTGTTCCAGTTCCTCGTTGATCTGGGCCAGCCGCTCGGCGGCGCTGCGCTCGAGCGTGACATCGGTCACCGACAGCACGAAGCCGTTGTCGGGCATGCCGCGCCCGAACACATGCAGCACCTGCCGCGGGCCTTGCCGGATCTCGAAATCAATGGGGCCACGCGGCCCGGTGCTTTCGGCCTCGGCCCAGGCACGGAACCGGGCCATATCGCCGCTATCGGCAAAGCGCGCGCTGCGGCGCAGCTGCGCCAGGAGCCCGTCGAACTCGGTCCCGATCCGCAGGTAGCGCGCGTCGAGCGCAAGAAGAGTGCCGAGCCGCCGGTTCCAGCCCAGAAGCCGCTTCTCTTCGTCGAAGATCGCGACCCCCTGATCGAGATGATCGAGCGTGGCGCGCACCAGCCGGGCCTGCTTGTCGATGAGCCGCGCGCGCTCCTGCCGTTCGAGCCGGACGATGTCGGTGACATCGGTCTGGAGCATCACCGTGCCGCCCTGGCTGGTGCGGTGCTCGCTGACCTGAAGCCAGCGGTCGCCCTCGAGCTCGACGGTGAACATGACGTGCCGGTCGGCATGGCGCGCCCGACGCTCGCGCGCCCAGGCCTCGGGCGAGGTGCCCTCGGGCCGGACAAGCTGCCGCGCGCGGCTGATCCGGTCCACATAGTCGTCGAAGCTGAGACCCGGTTTCAGAACCGGCTGCAACTCCCTGAAATCGCGGCAGAAGCGCGAGTTGCAGAGGATCAGCCGATCCTCGGGATCGAAGAAGGCGAAGCCCTCGTCCACCGTCTCGATCGCGTCGGCAAGGTCGCGCCGCGCGGATTCGGCCTCGGCTGTGGCGCGCGCGAGCTGGGCGTTGCTTTCATGCAGAAGGTCGAGCGTCCGCTCGAGCTCCTCGGTGCGCTGGCGCACCCGCTTTTCCAGAAGCGCCGCGCGCTCGAACTGCGAATAGGCGGCCCCCGATTGCGCGGTCTGGTATTCGACGCGGCGCATCAGGCTTTCGGTGATCTTCAGGAGCTTCTCGTTCTGCCGTTCGAGCGCGTCCCGCGGGTTGATCAGGGACATTCGGCCCCGTCCGTGTCAGGGGGGTAGAAGGCGACGCCGGTCAGGGTCTGGTTCACATGCAGCGCGCCGATCTGTTCGCCATAGGTCGAGAAGCCGAACACCTTGTGTTTCTGGAGGATCGACGAGACGTCGCGGGTCTTCTGGCTTTGCCCGGCCTCGATCCGGCGCAGGATGCAGTCGCAGCCGAGGATCAGCTCCGGCGCCTGACCCGCGGGCGCAAAGCGGCTGAGCGCCTGGTCGAGATGGGTCGAAATGTCGTCATGGTCCGCAAGCGTCAGCACCATGCCCTCGTTGATCGCGGAGAAGAACACCAGCTCGCCCGCCTCGTTCACCCTCTGGATCGCGCGGGTGTGGTGGCTGTCGCCCAAGCGGACCACCACCGGATGCGCGGCAAAGGTGAACGGATCGAGCTGCGCCGGGTCCTTGCCCAGGAGCCGCGCATATTCCTGCGCCGCCGGTTCGGCGTTGATCTCGGTCACGACACGCCGCGCGGGATCGGCGCCGGTCACGACCATGCGCGTCTCGGTCGGCACCATGTTGTCGAGGCTGAAGACGCGCACCGGGCACCTCGTGCGCACCAGCGCCAGCACCGCGGCATCGTTCAGGACCGCGCCGTTGCGCGCCAGGTAGGTTTCGCGGAACCGGTCGCCGTCGCCCGAAGAGCCACCGAAGAGCGGCATCGAGCCCAGCCCCGCGGCCAGCGCGTGGGTCAGGTGCTCCTCGCGCATCGACAGGCCGTCGACCATCAGGAAGGCGAACTCGTGGGCCATGCCCTCGGCGGCGTTGGTCAGCGCCATGCGCTCCTGCAGGAGCAGGTCGCCGATGGTCCGCTCGTCGGCCACCGCCAGATCGTCGAGCGCCCGCGTCACCGCGCGGAACTGCGCCTTTGGGAAGCCGAGCGCAACGATCTGTCCTTCCTCGTAGCCGCCGCGCCCGATCTCTCCGGCGGTGGTGCAGGCGAGCACCTCGGCCGCGCCGAAGCGCGTCTCGGTGCGCGCGACGATCTCGGCGAACTGCGCCTGGGGCGTGACGAAGAGGCAGACGAGAGAGAAGGGGCCGGGACCGAGATCGGCGACAAGACGGTCGAGCGCGTCAGGCGCAGCATGATCAATCTGCGCGACGCGGATCATGTCCGACAGGTGTCCCGCACCCGCCGGACGCATGTCGGTACCCGGCCCGTCCAAGCCCTGTCTCCTCCCATGGCTGGCCCGACGATACGGAACCTAGCCGTCGCTTGGCAAGACCCGGTTGAAGCTGGCTTCCTGCGCGATGAGCACCGCCTGGGTCCGGCTCTGGACGCCGAGCTTGCGCATGATCGCGGTGACATGGGCCTTGACCGTGGTTTCGGCGATCGACAGCTCCCAGGCGATCTGCTTGTTGAGCTTGCCTTCGCAAATCAGCGTCAGGATGCGCGACTGCTGGTTGGTCAGCGTCGCCAGCCGGTCGAGCGCGTCGAGCGGCGCCGCGCCCCGCTCGGCATTGCCCTCGGGGTCGATATAGCCGTCGGGCGTGAAGCGTTCGCCGCGGGTGAGGCTCTCGAAAGCGCGGCGGAAGATCGCCCGCTGGGAGTGCTTGGGGACGAACCCGTCCGCACCGGCTCGGAGCGTGTGGCAGATCATCCGGTTGTCGGCCATCGAGGAGGCGACGAGGATCATCGCCTTGGGCGCGGCCGTCCGGAGCCGGACCAGCCCGTCGAGCCCGTTGACGTCCGGCAGGTTCAGATCGAGCACCACGAAATCCGCGGGCTCCTCCTCGAGCGCTTCCAGCGCGCCCGCGAGCGTGCCGCAGGTGCGCATGCTCTCGAACTCGGCGATCGAGTCAAGCGTCAGCTGGATGGCGTCGCAGAACAGCGGGTGATCATCGACGACCATCGCCCGCTTGGGCAGTCGGTCCTCGGATGGGGCGGCATGGGTCATGGGGCGTGTGCGATCGTATGGCATCTTGAGACCAGAGTAGCCGCGCTGCGGCACGTCGTCTCTTGGCCAAAGGTCTTAAGCGGGGCCCTAGCGTTCGGGCAAAAGACCCCGCGGCGAGAATCGCAGCACCAGCAGCAGGATCAGCCCCATCGTCAGAAGCCGCATGTGCTGCACGCTGTCCTGCAGATGCGATTTCAGCCAGCCATCGCCCATCGGCGCGGTGAGCACATCCATCAGAAGCTGGCCCAGCGGCTCGACCTGCACCCAGAGAAACCAGATCAGGAACCCGCCCAGCACGGCGCCGAAATTGTTGCCCGAGCCGCCGACGATCACCATCACCCAGATCAGGAAGGTGAAGCGCAGCGGCTGGTAGGTGCCCGGCGTGAGCTGCCCGTCGAGGGTGGTCATCATCGCGCCCGCGACGCCGCAGATGGCCGAGCCCAGCACGAAGACCTGCAGGTGCCGCGCGGTGACGTCCTTGCCCATGGCGCGCGCCGCGGTCTCGTTGTCGCGGATCGCCCGCATCATCCGGCCCCAGGGCGAGTTGAGCGCCAGCTGCGCGAGGACCAGCACGATGATCAGCACGGCGGCGAAGAGAAGCGCGTATCCCGCCTTGACGTAGAGCGTCGAGGCCGTCGTCGGATCGAGCCCCCAGCCCGCCGCGCGCTCGACGAAGGCGGGATCGTTCTGCAGGTCGATTTCGTAGGGCACCGGGCGGGGCAGGCCGATCACGTTCTTCACGCCGCGCGCCAGCCAGTCCTCGTTCTTGAGGACCGCGATGATGATCTCGGCGATGCCGAGCGTGGCGATGGCCAAGTAGTCCGAGCGGAGCCCAAGTGCTGTCTTGCCGATGGCCCAGGCAGCACCCGCCGCCAGAAGCCCTCCGACCGGCCAGGCCAGGAGCACCGGCAGGTTCAGGCCGCCGAGATAGCCCGAGACAGCCGCATCGACGCCCTCGACAGCATCGACGCCCGGATCGAAGACCGCGCGGAAGATGAAGAACCCCGCCACCAGGATCACCGCCACCGCCCAGCCGCGCGCGCGGCCCGCGAGCGCGCTCCAGGCCAGGACCGCGCCCACGACCGTCGCCGCGCCGAGGACGAGCCCCGCGAGGATGCGCGTGCCGCCCGCCGCCCACGCCTCGGGCACCGGCGGCTGCGAGATCAGCACCACGGCGAGCCCGCCGAGCGCGACAAAGCCCATGACGCCCACGTTGAAGAGGCCCGCGAAGCCCCATTGCAGGTTCACCCCCAGCGCCATCACGGCGCTCACGAGCCCCATGTTCAGGATCAGGAGCGCCGAGTTCCAGCTCTGCATAAGCCCGGTACCGACGATCAGAAGCGCGGCCATGCCGAAGAGCAGCGCGGTGCGAAGAGACTGGCTCATACCGATTTCCCCTTGAAGAGACCGGTCGGACGGAATAGCAGCACGATCACCAGGATCACGAAGCTCACTGCGAACTTGTACTCGGTCGAGAGAAGCTGCACGAGCCCGTCGGGCTCCAGCGCCTCGGGCAGCATGTATTCGAGAACTTTCTTCCAGGCATAGGTGATCCCCACCTCGGAGAAGGCGATCACGAAGCCGCCGGCGATGGCACCCAGGGGCGAGCCGAGACCGCCGACGATGGCGGCGGCGAAGATCGGCAGGAGTAGCTGGAAATAGGTGAAGGGCTTGAAGCTCTTGTCGAGCCCGTAGAGCACGCCCGCGATGGTCGCGAGGCCCGCGACGATCAGCCAGGTGACGCGCACCACGCGCTCGGGGTCGATGCCGGACAGGAGCGCCAGGTCCTCGTTGTCGGAATAGGCGCGCATCGACTTGCCGGTGCGGGTGCGGTTCAGGAACCAGAAGAGCGCCGCGACCACCACCACCGCCGTGACCAGCGTCAGAACCTGGGTCGAGCGGATGGCGAGCCCCTCGTCGAGCCCGGTCATCTCCTTGAACTGGCGCGCATTGATCAGGAAGCGCGCGCCGTCGTCGAAGCGCTGCTCGTCGGGTCCGATGATGAAGCGCGTGAGCCCGTTATAGACGAACATCACCCCCATCGAGACGATCACCAGGATCACCGGCGCGACCCTTTGGGCGCGGTAGAAGCGATAGACCGCGCGGTCGGTCGCCAGCACCAGCGCGGCGCAACCGAGGATGCCGAAGGGGATCGCCAGGAGCGCCGTGGGCAGCGGCCCGAGCGAGATGCCCATGCCCTGGATGCCCCAGGTCATCAGGATCGTCACCATCGTGCCGAAGGCCATTGTGTCGCCATGGGCGAAGTTGGAAAAGCGCAGGATGCCGTAGATCAGCGTCACGCCGAGCGCGCCGAGCGCCAGCTGCGCGCCATAGGCGGTGGCCGGGATCAGCACGAAATTGGCGAGCGCCACGAGGCCGTTCAGAAGATCCATCGTCTCTCCAGGGTCTTGGAACACAGAGCCGAGGGGCAGGGGAACGCGGTCATTCGGCCCCCTCGCAGGCGCCGAGATAGCTGATCACCATCGGCCCGTCGGAATAATGCACGCTGTAGCGCGCCGCGTCGCCGGTCACGGTCAGAAGGTGCCTCCCGTCGAGATCGCCGCCGGTGAGCGACAGCACGCCCTCGGCAAAGGCCCCGAGCGCCTCGACATCGCCCGCGACCGAGCCGAGCGTCGCGCCCGCCATCAGCGCAGTCTCGTCGCTGCCACCGGCGCGGCCCTCGACGGTCAGCTCAAAATCGGTCGACTGGCAGGTCTCGGCCTCGTAGCACTCGGTGCCGAAGCGGCAGAGAAGCGCGATCCGGCGCTGCACCGGCGCATCCTCGAGCCTCATGCCGGGATCGTCCTCGACCTGCGCCTCCTCGGAGGTGCCGGAATCCGACGCATGTTCCGCCGCATCCACCGGCGCGGCCATCGCCAGGACCGCAAGCGCCAGCCAGACGCGCTGGTCTTGAGGCTTCTTCTTTTTCCAAATACGCATCACACCCCCTCCGCCCGCTCATCCGCCGAGGAAACTGCGCCGCACTTGCGGATCGGCCAGAAGCTCGCGCCCGGTGCCGGTATGGGCGTTGCCGCCCTGGACCAGCACGTAGCCCTTGTCGGCGATCTCCAGCGCCTGGCGGGCGTTCTGTTCGACCATCAGGATCGTGATGCCAGTGCGGGCGACCTCGATGATCCTGTCGAAAAGCTCGTCCATCACGATCGGGCTGACCCCGGCGGTGGGCTCGTCGAGCATCAGGACCTTGGGCTTGGTCATCAGCGCCCGGCCCACCGCGACCTGCTGGCGCTGCCCGCCCGAAAGCTCGCCCGCCGCCTGGCGGCGCTTGTCCTTCAGGATGGGGAAAAGCTCGTAGATCTGCGCCATCGTCACCGAGATGTCGTCGCGCCGGATGAAGGCGCCCATCTCGAGATTCTCCTCGACCGTCATCGAGGTGAAGATGTTGTGGGTCTGGGGCACGAAGCCCATGCCCTGGACCACGCGCTCCTGCGGGCTGAGCCCGGTGATGTCCTGCCCGTCGAGCAGCACGCGGCCCTCGCGCAGGCTCAGCATGCCGAAGATCGCCTTCATCGCGGTCGATTTGCCCGCACCGTTCGGGCCCACGATCACCGCGATCTCGCCGGGATCGACCGAGATCGTGCAGCCATGCAGGATGTCCGCACCCTTGCCGTAGCCGCCGGTCATCGCCTCGCCGATCAGGTAGGGCTGGCCGGGCGCGACGGCCTCGGTCCGGCCGTCCGCCTCGGGAAGCGGCGTGCCACGCGCGCCGTCGCGGGTGATCGAGCGGTCGCGATTGCCGCGCGCGGAATAGGGATCGCCGCTCATGCGCCCACCTGGTCTTTGTTCTTGAGCCCGGTGCCGAGATAGGCCTCGATCACCGCCTCGTTCGCCTTGATCTCGTCGATCGTGCCCTCGGCCAGCACTTTGCCCTCGGCCATCACGATGACCGGGTCGCAGAGGCGGCCGATGAAATCCATGTCATGCTCGATCATGCAGAAGGTGTAGCCGCGCTCGCGGTTCAGCCTCTTGATCGCGTCGCCGATGGTGTTTAGGAGCGTGCGGTTCACGCCCGCGCCGACCTCGTCGAGAAAGACGATCTTGGCATCGACCATCATCGTGCGGCCGAGCTCCAGGAGCTTCTTCTGCCCGCCCGAGAGATTGCCCGCCTTCTCGTCCTTCAGATGCGAGATGGTGAGGAAGTCGAGCACCTCGTCGGCGCGCTTCAGGAGCGTAGCCTCCTCCTCGGCGATGCGCCCGCGGTGCACCCAGGAGGACCAGATCGACTCGCCGGTCTGCCCGCCCGGCACCATCATCAGGTTCTCCCGGCAGGACATCGACGAGAACTCATGCGCGATCTGGAAGGTCCGGAGGAGCCCCTTGTGGAAAAGCGCGTGCGGCGGCAGCCCGGTGATGTCCTCGCCATCCATCACGACGCGTCCCGAGGTCGGCGGCAGCGCGCCCGCGATCACGTTGAAAAGCGTCGTCTTGCCGGCGCCGTTCGGCCCCACGAGCCCGGTGATCGAGCCCTTGGCGATCTCCAGCGTGGCGCCGTCAACAGCACGAAAGCCGCCGAAATGGCGGTGCAGGTTCTCGACCCGGATCACTTTGTGCGTTTCCCCTTCGAGGTGGCGCGGAAGATACGATGCCTGCCGCGTCCGTCTAAGTGAGGACCGGCCCGGGGCGCGTTATGGCCCGGGCCGGTCCCGTGTGCATGGAGCGAGCTTACTTGATCTCGACGGTCTCGTAAGCGCCGCCTTTGATCTCGAAATAGCGGTAGGTGCCCGCGGCTTCGCCCGGTCCGATCAGCTCGACATTGGTGGCGCCGACATAGTCGATGTCACCGCCCTCGGCGAGGATGCCGAGCGCCTTGCCAAGCTCGCCCGGAAGGATCTGCTCGCCCGGTGCGTTGGCGACGTCCATGACGTTCGCGGCCACCGCGGCCGAGGTCGCCTCGCCGCCCTTGGCCATCGCGAGCGCGATCAGCGCCGCGGCGTCGTAGCTTTCCCGGGTATAGGCGCTCTCGGCATTGATGCCGGCCTCGGTCGCCATGGTGTTGAAGGCCTCGGTGCCATCGCCCTCGGCCCAGGGCACGGTGCCGAAGGAGCCTTCGAGCACGTCGCCCAGATCCGCGACGATCTGGTCGCCATACATGCCGTCGCCCAGCATGAAGGTGTCGAACGCGCCGGTGTCCGAGGCGGACTGGATGATGCCCTTGCCGCCCTGGTCGGTATAGCCGAAGACCGCCAGCACGTCGCCGCCCGCGGAGGCGAGCGCGCCCACTTCCGCCGAGTAGTCGGCCTTGCCGTCCTCGTGCGGAGCCGAGAGCGTGATGGTGCCGCCCGCTGCCTCGAAGGCCGCGGCGAAGCTGTCGGCCAGGCCCTTGCCGTAGTCGTTGTTGGTGTAGGTCACCGCGACCTCGGAGACGCCGCGCTCGCCGAGGATGCCGGCGAGAACCTCGCCCTGACGGGCGTCGGACGGCGAGGTGCGGAAGAAGAGGCCGTTATCCTCGGCGGTCGAGAGACCAGGCGAGGTGGCGGAGGGCGAGATCATCGGGACGCCGTTGGCGACCGCGACGTTCGACAGGATCGCGCCGGTCACGCCCGAGCAGTCCGCGCCCATGATCGCGACGACACCGTCGGTGGTCACCAGACGCTCGGCGGCGGCGGTCGCGGCCGAGGCGTCGACGCAGGTCGAATCCGCGCGGACCGGAGCCAGCATCACGCCGTCGAGGAAGGCGCCGCTCTCGTTCACCTCGGTCAGCGCCAGCTCGGCGCTGTCGCCCATCGCGGGCGTGAGGGATTCGATCGGGCCGGTGAAGCCCAGGATGATGCCGATATTGGTGGTTTGTGCATGCTCTGCGGCAAAGGCCGCCCCAGCGGTCAGAGCCACGGTTGCGCTGGTGATCAGCAGCTTGTTCATGAAGGTCTCCCAATTGGAACGTTGTCCGGCGCCGACCCTAGCGTCCACGGTGGAAAAGAAAAGACCTCACCCCGGGGCAGGCGCGACTCGGCCAGCGCTCGGTCAACGGGCGGCGCGGTCCTCGGGGACGCCGTGGCTGCCGCGTTCGCGGTAGGGGGTGGTCGCATAATGCGCGCGGTAGCATTTGGAGAAATGCGAGGGCGAGGTGAAGCCGCAGGCCAGCGCCACGTTGATCACGCTCATGTCGGTCTGCATCAGGAGGTTGCGCGCGCGCTCGAGCCGGAGCTCCATGTAGTAGCGCTTGGGCGAGCGGTCGAGATAGCGCCGGAAGAGCCGTTCGAGCTGCCGGGTCGACATGCCGACCTCCTGCGCCAGCGCGGCGGGGCTGATCGGCTCCTCGATATGGTCCTCCATCTTGTGGATGACCTCGGCGAGCTTGGGGTGGCGGACGCCGATCCGGGTCGGCACCGACAGGCGCTGGGTGTCCTGATCGGTGCGGATCGACGAATAGATCAGCTGGTCGGCCACCGCGTTCGCGAGTTCCTCGCCGTGGTCGCTGGCGACGAGCGTCAGCATCAGGTCGATCGACGAGGTGCCGCCCGCCGAGGAGAACCGGTTGCCGTCGATCACGAAGACCGAGCGGGTGAGCGAGACCTCCTCGAACTCCTCGGCGAAGCTGTCGTGGTTTTCCCAGTGGATCGTGGCGCGCTTGCCATCGAGCAATCCGGCCCGCGCGAGCGCGTAGGAGGCGGTGCAGATGCCGCCCAGCCGCACACCCTGGCGCGCCTCGCGCCGGAGCCAGTTCATCAGCCGCTTGGTGGTCGCCGCCTGCACGTTGAGGCCGCCGCAGACGACGACGGTGTCGTCGCGGCCGAGCTCGGGAAGATCGCTGTCGAGATGGAACTCGGTCCCGGCCGAGCAGCGCATGATGCCGCCGCCTTCGCCCGCCAGCACCCAGGTATAAAGCTCGCGCCCGGCCATGCGGTTGGCGAGGCGCAGGGCCTCCAAACCGGCGGCGAAGCTCAGGAGGGTGAAATCGGGCAGGAGCACGAAGACGAAGCGACGCGGCTTGCCGGGAGAGACCACCTCGACCTTCTGGCGCTCGATTTCCATCCCCGTCACTCCAGTCTCCGGCGCGCGTCAGCCTGCGCCCAGTGACCGTTGCAAAAGCCAGAGTTTTTCGCGGCGGTCAAGGCGCTCGCGGTTCAGAAGACCCGCTGCGCGCGGCGCGACAGGAAGAACCCGTGCCCGTCCTCGTTGCGGCAGGTCAGCCCGGTGCGCTCGGAGGTGCATTCGAAGCCGCCCGGCGCGCCCGTGACCCCGTAGGGCGCGATCTCCTGCGCGCTGCCGTTCCGGAGCGGGCCGTCGCAGATCATGCGAACCGCGCCGCGGCTGAACATCTCGAAACTGTGTCCCCAGGTCCCTCTGCAGGAGCCGGGGCGCGGGCGGGCCGGGGGTCCGCTGCGCTCGTAGATCGTGCAGGTGATGTCCGAGCTGTCTCCGCCCACGCCGACGACGCAGTCGATATTGCCGGAGGGGGTCTCGAAGGTGAACACGTCCGCGGCGGCGGGCAGGGCGGAAAGGAGCAGACCGCAGAGCGCGGATACCCTGAAAACCATGATAAAAACTTGCTGTTCAATGCGTGCTCGAGCGTGACACGGGCTTTCCGGAGCTGTCAAACTGAGACACTACCTCCGGGCTTTCGCTATGGTCAGCCGGGACCGCCTTCGCTATAGACGGTTCGCGCTAACACAGCCTGACAGGGATCCAAGCGGAGAAGAGAACGATGAGCGAGTGGCAGAAGACGACCTGGCGCGAGAAGCCTCGGGTACAGATGCCCGATTATACGGATGAGACCGCGCTGAACGCCGTCGAGGCGCAGCTGTCGAAATATCCGCCGCTCGTGTTCGCGGGCGAGGCGCGCACGCTGAAAAAGGCGCTTGGCGCGGCATCGCGGGGCGAGGCGTTCCTCTTGCAGGGCGGCGATTGCGCCGAGGCGTTCGAGCAGTTCTCGGCCAACGCGATCCGCGACACCTTCAAGGTGATGCTGCAGATGGCGATGGTCTTGACCTACGGCGCCAAGGTGCCGGTGATCAAGGTCGGCCGGATGGCGGGCCAGTTCGCCAAGCCGCGCTCGGCCCCGACCGAGACGGTCGATGGCGTCGAGTTGCCGAGCTACCGCGGCGACATCATCAACGAGCTGGACTTCACGCCCGAGGCGCGGATCCCCGATCCCAAGAAGATGCTCCAGGCCTACACGCAGGCGGCCGCGACGCTGAACCTCCTGCGCGCCTTTTCGACCGGGGGCTATGCGGATATCCACCAGGTCCATGCCTGGACGCTTGGCTTCACCGACCAGGACGAGGCCTCGAAATATCGCGACATGGCGAACCGGATCTCGGACACGCTCGACTTCATGAAGGCCGCGGGGCTCGAGAGCGCCAGCAATCACAACCTGCAGACGGTGGATTTCTACACCAGCCACGAGTCGCTGCTTCTGGAATACGAAGAGGCGCTCTGCCGTCTCGACTCGACCTCCGGCAAGTGGCTTGCGGGCTCGGGCCACATGATCTGGATCGGCGACCGCACCCGTCAGCCCGACGGCGCGCATGTCGAGTTCGCACGCGGCGTGTTGAACCCGATCGGTCTGAAATGCGGGCCGACGATGACCTCGGAGGACCTCAAGGCGCTGATGGCCAAGCTCAATCCCGAGAACGAGGCGGGGCGCCTGACGCTGATCGCGCGCTTCGGGGCGGGCAAGGTGTCGGAAAACCTGCCGCGGCTGATCAAGACCGTGCGGGACGAGGGCGCGCAGGTGACCTGGGTCTGCGATCCGATGCATGGCAACACGATCAAGTCGGCCTCGGGCTACAAGACCCGTCCCTTCGACGCGGTGCTGCGCGAGGTGAAGGAGTTCTTCGCGGTCCACAAGTCTGAAGGCACGATCCCGGGCGGGGTGCATTTCGAGATGACCGGGCAGGACGTGACCGAATGCACCGGCGGCGTGCACGCGGTGTCGGACGAGAACCTCTCGGACCGTTACCACACCGCCTGCGATCCGCGCCTAAACGCCTCGCAATCGCTGGAGCTGGCGTTCCTGGTGGCCGAGGAGCTGACCAACATGCGTGAAGAGGCGCAGGCCGCGAACGGCTGAGCGTGTCTGCGGTAGTGTTAGAAAGGCCGGGCTTGGCGCCCGGCCTTTTTCATGTCTGCCTTTCCCGGTGACCCGGTGACCCGGTGACCCGGTGACCCGGTGACCCGGTGACCCGGTGACCCGGTGACCCGGTGACCCG